>JAZDHM010000019.1:0-5237 GCA_043805935.1 Actinomycetota bacterium | reverse complement strand
GCTAGGGGCCTTGGCTCGCACCCGACTGGATTGCGGTGGTCGGGCGATGGACTTGGGGGTTCACCCAACGCGGAATCAGCCGCCCCGTTGCGGAGGCCGGTGTCGGAGACCCGACGCGAACCTCCGCCCACCGTTTCACCCACTCCGCGGGTAGCCGGAGCAGGTTGCCGCCCCGAAACGAGTGAACCCGCCGAGAAGGCGGGTTCACTGTGTGGAGGTGCGGGGAGTCGAACCCCGGTCCTGTGAGACTTCGGTGCCGGCATCTCCGAGCGCATCCGACAGATTGTTTCGGAACGACGGACCCTGTCGGCAGGCGGACCGTCGCCCTATCCGGAATCGTCTTGACCCGCCGGTCCCGGCACCCCGGCTGGAGCATCCCCCATTGCGTCGCCCGGATCCGGTGAGGGGGGAGCCCTCCGGTCGGACGGGTTGCCTTAGTTAGGCAGCCAGTGCGAAGTTGTCTTCAGCACGTATGTGTTTCCCGGTTCTTTAACGAGGACTCCGGGGACCTCGGCTCGCTTCCGGCGCCTCGACCGCACAGTCAAAGCCACGTCACCCCCGTGGGTGCGCAGGGCGCACTCAGACACTACCTCGCATCGGACGATGTAGTTGATCCCTCAACCGCTTCCCGCTGCCGGCTACCCGCTTCCGGCTGGAGGTTCACCGTAACTCGGCGACCGCAACACGTCTACGTCATCCGCAAGGATCGTCGTCGGGGTCGGGGAACCCTGCACGATTGACATCGAGGGCTCTCCGGACCATGATCCGCCGCCCATGAAGGCGCGCACCGTCCTCGTCGCCACCCGGTATGCCGGGTTTGCCTTCTCCTTTGGCGCGTAAGCGCCACACTCCCCTCCCCCGCCCCCATTTCCTGTGCCGGCCTTCGGCGTGCCCCAAGGAGTGTCATGACCGCATCAGCGCCAAACGACGACCTCGAGTCGATCCGCCAGGGCATCGACCGGGTCGACACGACGATTCTCGAACTGCTCGGTGAAAGGCGCGCCTACAGCATGCGCGCCGCTCGCCTCAAGGGGGCCGACGATTCGCCATCGCGCGATCTGCTGCGCGAGGAGGATCTCATCGCTGATCGGATCACCGAGGCACTCGACTACGGAATCGATGCCGCCCTGGTCAACACGTTGTGGCGGGAGATCATCGACGACTCGGTTCGGGTACAGCGCCATCTCCTCGGCCGCACCGAGACCGACCAGCGCACGCTCACCATCGCCATCCAGGGGATCGAGGGTTCCTACAGCTGGCTGGCCAGCCGCCACTTCTTCGCTGCCCGGGGCATCACTGACCCGACGTTCGTCGGATGCGTGACATTCGCCGACGCGTTCACCGCAGTGCGCGACGGCAGAGCGGATGTCGGAGTGCTTCCCATCGAGAACACCACCGCCGGCGCGATCTCCGAGGTATACGACCTGCTCCTCGAGACCGAGCTCCACGTGATCGGTGACATCCGGTATCGGGTGAGGCACTGCCTGCTCGGGGTTGCCGGAGCGACGGTCCGCGGTCTTCGCAAGGTCTACGCCCATCCTCAAGCCGCTGCCCAATGCTCCAACTTCCTGGCCCGGCTGACAGACTGCGAGGTGATCGTGTTCGGCGACACGGCGCTCTCCGGCAAGGAGACCGCCCGGGTCGGCGATCCCACCGTGGGCGCCATCGCCAGCGAGGAGGCCGGCCGGCTCTTCGGCCTCGAAGTGCTCGACGCCGGTGTCGCCAACCGCGACCACAACTACACCCGCTTCGTCGTCGTGTCGCCCACGGTCGCCGACATCCCCGCCGGGGTTCCCGCCAAGACCTCGATCGTGATCGCGGTCGGCAACCACCCCGGCGGCCTGGTCGATGCGCTGGCAGTCTTCACCGCAGCCGACATCAACCTGATCAAGCTCGAGTCCCGGCCGATCCCAGACACCCCCACCGATGAGCTCTTCTATCTCGACTTCGAAGGGGCCGTCGACGACCCGAAGGTCGGCGGGATGCTCGGAACCCTCGCCAGCCACGTCCATTACCTCAAGGTGCTTGGCTCGTACCCCTCCCGCGACCTTCGGCCCAATCCAGCGGCTCTGCCTCCACTACGGACCGTCGGCCGCGTCTCACCGGTCGACCATACCGTGACGCCGCAGGCTGCGGTCGGCTACAGGCTCGGCAGCCGGACCCACAAGGGCAACAACACCATCGTCGAGATCGGCAACGTCAGGCTCGGAGAGGATCCGCTGGTCGTGATCGCTGGACCGTGTGCGGTCGAATCGTGGGATCAAGTGATGGCGTCGGCGCGGGCCGTGAAGGAAGGCGGGGGTCGAATCCTCAGAGGTGGCTGCTTCAAACCGCGCACCTCGCCGTACAGCTTTCAGGGGCTGGGATTCGAGGGGCTGGAGATGCTCGGTGAGGCCGGAAAAGCCTTCGGGCTGCCGATCATCACCGAGGTGCTCGCCCCCGACCAGGTGGCGGCGGTCGCGGCCGTCGCCGACGTGCTTCAGGTCGGTGCGCGCAACATGCAGAACTTCTCTCTGCTCTCGGCGGTGGGGCGAGCCCACCGGCCGGTCATGCTCAAGCGAGGAATGAGCTCATCGCTCGACGAGTGGCTGCAGGCGGCGGAGTACATCCTCGCCGAAGGGAATCAGCAGGTGTTTCTCTGTGAGAGGGGCATCAGGACGTTCGAGACATCGACCCGCAATACGCTCGATCTCAGTGCCGTTCCGGTGCTCATGCAGCGCACCCATCTGCCGGTGATCGTCGACCCGTCCCACGCCGCAGGAGAACGATCGCTCGTCGGGCCGCTCGCCCACGCCGCCGCGGCAATCGGTGCACACGGCGTCATGGTTGAGATCCACCCCGATCCGGACAACGCCCTGAGCGACGGCCCACAGTCGCTGCGATTCGACCAGTTCGACCGATTGATGGAGAGCCTCGGGGTGGTGCGGGAAGTCGACCGGTAGCGGACAACGGGCAACGGGCGACCGACTAATCGATGCTCTTGTGGCGAATCGCCCTCTGCATCTCTGTATCCATGGCTCTTCGGCTGACGCCTCATCGCGATGTCGCCCGGGTCCCGGCCCGGGCGACCAGAGATGCCGCGCTCGTCATAGCCCGGTGGTCAGTCGATGCTCTTGTGGCGAATAGCCCTCTGCATCTCTCTGTCCGCCTGGCGGCGCTTGACGGTCTCCCGCTTGTCGTAGCGGGTCTTGCCCTTGGCCAGGCCGAGCTCGACCTTCGCCTTCCCCTCCTTGAAGTAGAGCTTGAGCGGGACCAGGGTCAGCCCGCGCTCGGCCAGTTTCGAGCCGATCTTGTCGATCTCGACGCGATGGAGCAGCAGCTTGCGGTCGCGCTCGGGGTCGTGGCCACCTTCGGGTGAGAACTCGTACGGGGAGATCCGCAGCCCGTAGAGCCACATCTCGCCGTTCTTCACGGCGGCGTAGGAATCCTTCAGGTCGGCGCGGCCGTTGCGGAGGCTCTTGACCTCCGACCCGACGAGCACGATCCCGGCCTCGACGGTTTCGACCACCTCATAGTCGAAGCGAGCCCGGCGATTGGTGGCGATCGTCTTGGTCGACATGGCGAGCCGATCAGTCTCGCAGGAAGCCCCACATGCCGAAGGCGCTCCCCAGCAACCCGGTGCCTGCTCCGAAGCCGAGCACCAGCAGCGCCTGGCGGAACAGGAAGTCCGTCGGCACCTCGAGCACCCCCGTGGTGGCCGCGGTGGAGAACAACTCGGCGATCGAGTTGCCGACGGCCCACACGAGGCCCACGGCGAGTATCGCCCCCACGAGCCCCTCGAGCAGCCCCTCGAGTAGGAACGGGATGCGGACGAACCAGTTGCCGGCGCCGACGAGCTTCATGATCCCGATCTCGTCGCGGCGGGCGAAGATGGCGATGCGGATCGTGTTGGCGATGAGCACGACGGCGGCCGCACCGAGGACGATGACGATCCAATAGGCGAACGTTCTCAGTCGCGACGACCGGGCGACGAGGGCGTCGATCGCCTCGTCTGCGGCGGACACCTGCTGGATGCCCGGGATCACGACCAACCGGTCGGTGATCGTCGAGTACTCCGCCGCCTCCTTCGGGGCGATCCGCAGGGAGGCGGGCAGAATCGACGGATCCTCCTCGACCACGTCGATCAACGATTGCTGATCCTTGAACAGCTCGCGGAATTCGACCAGGGCCTGCGACTTGGAGAAGTAGACGACGTTCTCCACTTCTTCCCACGCCTGGATCTGGGACTGGAGGGCGTTGACCTCGTCGAGGCTCAGGTCGTCGCTGAGGAAAGCGATCACTCGGACGTTGTCATCCCACCGGCCGATGTCCTGGTCGATCGACCAGCGGACCACGATCGTGCCGAACACGAGCGTGAGCATCACGAGCACCGCCACGACGGCGGCGAACGCCACGAGGACATTGCGCCTCAGGTTGGCGATGGCCTGTTCGAAGAGATATTGGAAGCGCACGATCAGGCCTCCGCAGTGTCGTCGAGCTCGTCGGCAGGCGGGGCACCCTGTTCGTACGCGCCGCGGGACTGGTCGCGCACGATCCGGCCCCGCTCGAGCGCCACGACCCGCCGGCGCATCGCATCGACGATGGCGTGGTCGTGGGTGGCCATCACCACCGTGGTCCCGGTCCGGTTGATGCGGTCGAGCAGGCGCATGATGCCGATCGACGTAGCGGGGTCGAGGTTTCCGGTGGGCTCATCGGCGAGCAGGATGAGTGGCCGGTTCACGAAGGCCCGGGCGATCGAAACCCGCTGCTGTTCGCCCGCGGACATCTGGTTGGGAAGCCGATCTGCCTTGGCTGCGAGGCCCACCAGTTTGAGCACCTGGGGGACCTGGTTGTTGATCACGTGCTTGGGCCGCCCGATCACCTCGAGGGCGAAAGCGACGTTCTCGTGGACGGTCTTGGTCGGCAGCAGCTTGAAGTCCTGAAACACGGTCCCGATTGACCGGCGCAACAGCGGCACCTTCCAACCGGGGAGCGAGGTGATCTCCTTGCCGGCCACCCAGATCGACCCCGACGACGGCAGCTCCTGGCGAAGCATGAGGCGGATGAGTGTCGACTTGCCCGACCCCGAGGGACCGACGAGGAACACGAACTCGCCCTTGGCAATGTCGAGGCTGATGTCATGGACTGCAACGGTGCCGCCGTCGTAGACCTTCGCAACGTCCTGCAGCCGGATCATCAAAACGCCTCTCGGAGTGTGCCTGCGGGCTCCCGCCGGCGCCACACCCCACCCCTGCGAC
>JAZDHM010000018.1:0-5552 GCA_043805935.1 Actinomycetota bacterium | reverse complement strand
GACGAAGGCCTCCCGCAGCACCAGGTCCTCCGGCGGGTACCCGGTGATCGCCAGCTCGGGCAGGAGCAGCACGTCGGCCTGGACGTCCTCGGCCCAGGCCATCGTCTCGATGATCCGGGCGGCGTTGCCGTCGAGGTCGCCAACCTTCAGGTTGATCTGGCCGCAGGCGACGCGGAGGAAGTCGGTCATGAGGCGAGGTTAGGAGAGCGGGCCCGCCTGGCGGCGGTCCGCAATGCGCAATGCTCGCTACGTAGGAGGTCAGGGTCTCGTGGGCACGGGGCGGAGAAGTCATCCCGCGCCGGTCCCGGGTCGGCGGTGCATGGCATCGGCGAACTCCCCCACCGCCGTCGTCAACGAGGCGGCGGCCGACCCGGCATCCGGCGCCTCCAGTACTCGGCGCACCAGGGCCGAGCCGACGATCACGCCGTCGGCGATCGCCGCCGCTCGCGACGCCGCCTCCGGCCCCGAGATGCCCACGCCCAGGGCGATCGGCGTGTCCGTTCGGCGGCGGATGCGTTCCACCAGCGCCCCGGCTCGATCGCTCGACCGTACCCGCTCTCCGGTCACGCCCATCTCGGCGATCCCGTAGACGAACGGGGGCCGCCATGCGGCGATCAGGTCGAGCCGCTCGTCGGTGGTGGTGGGCGCGGCGAAGGCGACCACGCCGATCCCGGCGGCCGCCGCCGCCTCGCGCAAAGGACCGGCCTCGTCGATGGGGAGGTCGGCGACGATGATCGCCTCGGCTCCGGCCTCGGCGGCGGCGCGGCTGAACGCCTCGCTCCCCATCCGCAGGATCGGATTCACGTAGGTCATCACCAAGCACGGCACCCCGGTCCGCTGTGCCACCAGCCGGGTCACCTCCAGCCCGCGGGCGAGCGTCATCCCTCCCGCCAGTGCCCTCGTTCCGGCCTCCTGGATGACGGGGCCGTCCATCAGGGGGTCGGCGTAGGGAATCCCCACCTCAAAGCCGTCGGCTCCCGCCTCGGCCATGGCGATGAACAGGCCCACGGACGCATCGGCGTCGGGGAGGCCGGCCATGCCGTACGGGAGCAGCAGGGCGCGGCCTTCGCCACGGGCGCGGGCGAACGACTCCGCCAGACTCATCTCCGCGCCCGGGCCGCAGCGGCGTGGTCGACGTCCTTGTCCCCGCGTCCGCTCAGGCACAGCACCACGGTCTTGCCGGCCAGGGCGTCTCGTTCGCGGTGCACCCAGGCGATGGCGTGTGACGGCTCGAGGGCCGGGATGATGCCCTCCGTCCGGGAGAGGAGGTCCATGGCGTCGAGGGCCTCGTCGTCGGTCACCGACTCGTAGCGGGCGATTCCGGCATCCTTGAAGTACGCATGCTCCGGCCCGACCCCCGGGTAGTCCAGACCGGCGGAGATCGAATGCGCTTCGACGACCTGACCCTCGGCGTCCTGCAGCAGGTACGTGCGCGCACCGTGGAGCACCCCGGGCGATCCCGCGCTGAGTGACGCCCCGTGCTTGCCGCTGGCGATCCCCAGCCCGCCGGCCTCGACCCCGACCAACTCCACGCCCATGGCGGCGAACGGATAGAACATCCCCATCGAGTTGGACCCACCCCCGACACACGCCACCACCAGGTCGGGGCGCCGCCCCGCCAACTGGGCGATCGTCTCGTCACCAATCACCCGCTGGAACTCGCGTACGATCCAGGGGAAGGGATGCGGCCCGACCACGGACCCGATGATGTAGTGGCTGGTCTCGACCGTGGCCACCCAATCGCGCAAGGCGGCACTGACCGCGTCCTTGAGCGTGCCCGCCCCCGAGGTCACCGGCGTCACGGTCGCACCGAGCATCCGCATCCGTGTGACGTTGAGGGCCTGGCGCTGGATGTCGACGGCCCCCATGAACACCTCGCACTCCAGTCCGAGCAGGGCGCAGGCGGTTGCGGTCGCCACCCCGTGCTGACCCGCCCCGGTCTCGGCGATCACCCGCGGCTTGCCCATCCGGGCGGCGAGCAGCCCCTGTCCCACCGTGTTGTTGATCTTGTGCGCCCCGGTGTGAGCGAGATCCTCCCGCTTGAGCAGGAGCGTCAGGCCCAGTTCCTCCGAGAGCCTTGCCGCGTGGTAGAGCGGCGTGGGCCTCCCCACGAAGTCCCGCAGCAGCAAGTCGAGCCGGGACCTGAACACCGGGTCCGCCATCGCCCCCTCGAACGCCAACTCCAACTCGGCCAGCGCCGGCATCAGGGTCTCCGGGGCGAATCGGCCGCCGTATTCACCGAAGCGGCCGCGATCGTCGGGCCGGGAGAGCACGGTCATCGCACGGCCCCGATGAACCGACGCATGAGATCCTGATCCTTCACTCCGGGAGATGCCTCGACGCCCGAGGCGACGTCCACCCCCCACGGCTCGAGTAGCCGCATCGCGTCGCCGACGGTACCCGGTGTCAGTCCACCGGCCAGCACCCACGGTCTGCCGAGGTCCCGGGCGAGACTCCAATCGAATCGCCGCCCGGTCCCTCCGTGGTGGGCGCCGCGCGTGTCGAGGATCGGCATGCACCCCGCCGGCACCTCACCGAGATCCACCGGACCGTCCCCGACACCGACCGGGAACAGCACGGTGAGCCCTGCGGCGAGCGCCGCCTCGGCCGCAGCTCGCGCATGGCGGCCGTGCGGCTGGACGCCGGTCACCCCGGCGCGGCGGGCGGCGGCCACCAGCCGAACGGGTGCCTCGTCGACGGTCACCAGGTAGCGCTCGAGGGTGACCCCGGCGCCAAGTCCCGAGACGTCATCGAGGCTCACCCGCCGCGGGGAGCCCTCGTAGATCACGAATCCCACCGCATCCGCTCCAAGGCGGGCTGCCGCTGCCACGTCGTCGCGCCGGGTCATCCCGCACAACTTCACCCAGGTCATCGCGATCCCAGCAGCGACGCCACGAACGCCTGGGGATCGCTGCTGCGCACCGCCGCTTCGCCAACCAGGACGGCGTCGTAACCCGCCCGGCGCATCCGTTCCGCCGCGACGGGCGATGACACCCCGCTTTCGGCAACGGTCACGACGGCGTCACCGAGGACCGGACGGAGCCGCTCGGCGGTGCCGAGATCCACCCGGAAGCTGGCCAGGTCGCGGTTGTTCACCCCGATCACGGCCGCACCGGCGTCGACCGCCCGACGCGCCTCATCCGCGGTGTGCACCTCCACCAGAGCAGCCATCCCCGTCTCGGCGGCGGAGGCGGCCAGGTCGACCAGGGTCGCATCGTCGAGGATCGCCGCGATGAGCAGCACTGCGTCGGCTCCCATAACGCGCGCCTGCCACACCTGGGCGGGATGGAGGATGAAGTCCTTGCGGAGCACGGGGATTTCGGTCGCCGCCCGCACCCGCTCCAGGTCACCGGGAAGCGCGCCGAAGTGGTCGGGCTCGGTGACCACCGAAATGGCCGCGGCCCCGCCTGCGGCATACCGCATCGCGAGGGCGGCGGGATCGAGGCCGGGATCAATGTCCCCCGCCGAAGGAGAGCGGCGCTTGACCTCGGCCACCACCGACAATCCCGGTGCGGCCAGCGCCCCGCCGAAGTCACGCGCGGGTGGAGCCGAGGCGGCAGCGGCACGCCAGTACGCGTGCCGACGAATCTCGCTGTCGAGGCGCGTCCGCACCGAGTCGAGGATCGGACCGAGCATGGCGCATCGTACGACGGCTACCGGGACGGAAGGACCACCCGGATGGTGGTGCCCCGTCCCGGCGCGGTGTCGACCTCGGTGAGCGCTCCCATCGCCGCCGCCAGCTCCCGGACGATCGATAGCCCGAGCCCGCTCCCCTCCGGGCGCACCGCCCGGTACCGGTTGGTCACGTACAGCCGCTCGAAGACGTGGGGGACGTCGGCCTCCTCGATGCCCGGTCCGGTGTCCGCCACCTCGATCACCAGCCCCCGCCCGGCCCGACGCAGGCCGAGCCGCACAGTTCCCGCCTCCGGGGTGTAGCGGAGGGCGTTCTCGAGCAGGTTGCCTACCACCTGGGCGATGCGATCCGGATCAACCATGACGATCCCGACGTCTTCGATGTCCGGCTGCAGCGCCACCCGGGCGGCGTCGGCCCGGCCCCGGAAGCCCTCCAGCACGCCCTTGAGGTGCCCGGCCAGGTCGACCTCCTCGGGTCTGAGGCTGAACTCGCGCGCTTCGATCCGGGCGAGCAGCATGAGGTCCTCCACGAGCCTCCCCAGCCGGGAGGATTCGGCGGCCAATACCGAGCCGACTCGGGGCAGGTCGTGGTCGGCGACCTTGCCCTCCTGGATGGCTTCGGAATACCCGGCGATGGTGGTGAGCGGGGTGCGCAGGTCGTGACCCACCGACACGAGGAACTCCCGCTCCCGGCGCCGTGCCTCCTGGAGCTGGTTGGCCATGGCGTTGAACGCCGCGCCCACCTCGGCCACCTCGTCGCCTCCCTCCACCGCCACTCGGGTGCCCAGGTCGCCCCCGGCGATGTCGACGGTGGCGTCCCGAAGCTGCTCGAGCCGCTTTCCGGCCCGGCGGGCGAACAGCTGGGCCAGTAACGCGGCGACGACCACCGCCAACGCCAGAGCGACGGCAAAGCGGAACAGCACCTCGTTCCAAGGGATCAGCTCCAGGGTGGTTCCCAGCACGACCACGACCGTCCCCCGGCCGCGGGTGGCAAACGGCTCGGCGATCACCACCACCCTGTTGCCATCGATGGCCGTGTCGAAATGCACCGGCCCGGCGAGGGTCGACAGGCCCGGGACCTGGTCGATGAGCACGGTCGACTCGCCCAGCGTGGTCACCAGCCCGCGGGGGCTGACCAGGGCCGCCTCGACGAAGTCGTGGCCGCCGACGGCGCCGACCACCCGCAGCAGGTCTCCCAGGGAGCGTGCCGCGGCCACCGGACCGACCGGAGCTCGGTCGAGCTCGTTCTCGATGAGCCGCCCGGTCGCCTCCGCCTGGCGGGCGAACTCCGAACGGATCGACCCCTCCACGGAACGGTTGATGAGGACGGCGGCTGTCACCCCGCCCACGACGACGGTGAGCAGCGCCACCCCCACCATCCCCCAGAAGAACCTGCGGCGCATCAGTCCCCCATCCGATATCCGACGCCCCAGGCTGTCTCGATCGGCAGGTGCTCGAGCTTCTTGCGGAGCTGGCGGATGTGGACGTCGACGGTCCGCGTCTCCCCGAGGTACTCGTACCCCCAGACCGCCTCGAGGATCTGGCCGCGGGACAAGACCAGCCCCTGGTTCTCCGCCAGGTACCACAGGAGATCGAACTCCCGGGCGGTGGGGCGCACGACGTTGCCATCGGGCCCACGTACCTCGCGCCGTCCCGAGTCGATCTCCCACCCGGCGATCTCGATCACCGACGGGGTCCGCGGCGCCTCCTCGGACCGCCGTAGCACCGCCCGCACCCTTGCCACCAGCTCCCGGGGCGAGAACGGCTTGGTCACGTAATCGTCGGCGCCGATCTCCAGACCGACGATCTTGTCGACCTCGGTGTCCCGGGCGGTCAGCATGATCACCGGCACGTCCGACAGCCCGCGGATCCGCCGGCACACCTCGATCCCGTCGATGCCGGGGAGGCCGAGGTCGAGC
>JAZDHM010000017.1:0-14672 GCA_043805935.1 Actinomycetota bacterium | reverse complement strand
GGCACCGGATCGTTCCTCGACGCCACCCTCGCCTGGTACGACGACGTCGACGCTCTCGACAAGTGGCTGGTCGAGGAGGGCCCGGCGGACTGGCCGCGCATCGACAACGTCGCCCTCAAGAGCCGGCCGCTGGTTTCCGGCGGTGGCGAGGTCAGCAACGTCGTGCTCGACGACGACCGGATCGAATTCGACACCACCGCCATCGGAGTACCCCACCTCATCAAGGTCTCGTACTTCCCGAACTGGCAGGCGACCGGCGCCGATGGGCCGTATCGAGCGGCGCCCTCGCTCATGGTGGTGGTGCCCACTCAGGGGCACGTGGTTCTCAGGTTTACCGACACCTGGGCAGAGACGTCGGGGAAGGCGGCCACCGCCGCCGGCCTCATGGCGCTGGCGGTGTGGGGGTACCTGCACCGTCGCCGGCGCCGGGCGGCGGCCGAGTCAGCCGCCTGAGCGCGCCTCGGCCCTGAGGGCTCGTCGGATCCGCCATAGGCCCCTGAGGGTGCGCGGCACCCGTCGGAGAAAACTCGACCGAGCCTCGCGCAGCTCTTCGACGAGAGCGGGCACCTCGGCGATGCGCGCTCCGGCCCGTTCCGCCCGGATCACCAGCTCGGTGTCGAAGAGATCCTGCGTGGACATCACCGCAGGGGCGAGCCGCTGCACGAGATCGCGGCGAATCAGCTTCATGCCGTGGGTGTCGCTCACCTTGGAGCGAAAGAGCGCCCGCAGCAGCAGGTTGAATCCGAAGGTGCCCACCCGCCGCACCACCCCGCGGCGGTCCTCGGCGCCGGGCGCCCGCTTCGAGGCCAGCACGATGTCGGCCGAATCGGCGAGGGCGAGACCGGCGCGGAGGAAGTCGGCCGAGAAGTAGTCGATGTCGAAGTTCACCACCCAGGTCCCGGTGGCGGCACCGAACCCGGCGCGCATCGCCGCCCCGTAATCCGGCTCGGGGAGGCGGAGCACCCGCACGCGTCGATCGGCGGCGGCTATCCGTTCGGCCACCTCTCCGGTCCCGTCGGTGGACCCGTTCTCGGCGAGGATCACGGTCATGTCGGCATCGATGCCGGCGGTTTCGGCAAGGAGCCGCTGAAGCGCCCCGGGCATGAATCCCGCCTCGTTGTGAACCGGAATGACGATGTCGAGCGAAGGGCGCATCGATTCGGAAGTGTACGGGGGACTTCGGTCGTTGCTCGGTCACCCGTCGCCGGTCACCCGTCGCCCAGAAGACCTGCCAGCAGTCCCGGTGGCCTGTTTCGTCCAATCGCTAATCGCTAATCGCCAATCGCCCACTTCCCGCGAAAGCGTCTGTCACCGCCACCCCCGTACACTCGGTCTCAATGGATCTCGCCGCCATCTTCAGGGCATACGACGTCCGTGGCATGGTTCCCGACCAGCTCGACGACGAGGCGGCGCGCCGCATCGGAGCGGCCTTCGCCGAGTTCGCCGGGGCGGCTCGGATCGCCATCGGGCACGATGCCCGCACCTCGTCACCGGCGCTGGCCGAGGCGTTCGTGGATGGTGTTGCCTCCCGCGGGGTCGGCATCGACGACATCGGGATGGTCACGACGGACATGGTGTATTACGCCGCCGGCGCGCTCGCCGAGCCGGGGGTGATGATCACGGCCTCACACAACCCGAAGGGCTACAACGGGATCAAGCTCTGCCTCGCCGGGGCAGCGCCGGTCGGGTCCGACAGCGGCCTCGACGACGTGCGCCGCCTCGCCGGCGAGGATCGGCCGCCGGTCGAGCCCCGAGGCGAGGTGCGCCGCGTGGACAACCGCGACCGGTACGTCGACCACCTGCTGTCGATCGTCCCGCCCGACTCGCTCGGACCATCGCGGGTGGCGGTGGATGGAGGCAACGGCGTGGCCGGGGTCGTCATCCCCAGGCTGTTCGATCGGATCCCACCGCACCTGTCGGCCCTCTACCTCGATCCCGACGGCACCTTTCCGAACCACCATCCCGACCCGCTGCGGCCGGAGAACCTGCGTGACCTCGAAGACCTGATGCGCCGCGAGCCCGCCGATCTGGGCGTGGCCTTCGACGGCGACGCCGACCGGGCGTTCTTCATCGACGACTCGATACGTCCCCTGCCGGGGAGCACGGTGACGGCGATGGTCGCCGAGTGGTTCCTCCGGCGCGAACCGGGGGCGACGATCGTCCACAACCTGATCTGCTCGCGCGCGGTGCCCGAGACCATCGCCAGGGTCGGGGGGGTGGCAGTGCGCACCCGGGTCGGGCACTCCTTCATCAAGGCCGTGATGGCGCAGACGGGGGCGGTGTTCGGGGGCGAGCACTCCGGCCACTACTACTTCCGCGATCACTACCGGGCGGATTCGGGGATCCTGGCGATGCTCGTGCTGCTCCGGCTCCTGAACGAGGATCGGCGGCCGTTGTCGGAGATCCGCACGCAGTACGAGCCATACGCCCAGTCCGGCGAGGTGAACCTGGCGGTCGCCGACCAGGGTGCCGCCACCGAAGCCGTCGCCCGGCGCTTCGGCGGGGAGCAGGACCGGCTCGACGGGCTGACCGTGTCGCTCGGGGACCGGTGGTTCAATCTGCGCCCGTCGAACACCGAGCCGACGCTGCGGCTCAACGTGGAGGCGCCGGACCGCGCCGGTGTCGCCGAATTGGTGGAGAGCGTGACCAAGACGATCGAGGAGGTAGCCCTTGCCCCTGCCGGTTGAGCTGATGGCGATCCTGCAGTGCCCCGCCTGCCGCGGGAAGGTCGTCGACGCCGGGGAAGCCGTTGTCTGCACCGCGTGCGGCCTGCACTACCCGATCCGCGACGGGATCCCGTTCATGCTCGCCGAGGAGGCGTACCGACCGCCCGAGGGCCCCACATGATGCGCGATCTGATCGCCACCCTTCCGGCGCAGCTGCGATGGGCCGCCGATCTACAGCCGCCGCCGGTTCCCCGGGCGGCGCACGGCGCCATCGTGGCCGGCATGGGCGGTTCGGGGATCGCCGGCGACGTCGCCGCGGTCGTCGCCGAGGCCGAGTCCAAGCGCGTGATCGTGCACAAGTCGTACGGGCTGCTCCGCTGGGTCGGCACCGATCTGGTGGTGGCGGTCTCCCACAGCGGCAACACCGAGGAGACCCTCTCCGCGGCGCGGGCGGCGGTGGCCCTCGGGGCGCCGTGGGTGGCGGTGTCGACCGGGGGCGGGCTCCGCCGGGCGGCAGAGGAGAACGGCGCTACATGCCTCGACGTGCCGTTCAGCCCCCAGCCCCGGGCGGCGTTCGGCTATCTCGCCGGGGGAGTGCTCAGGGTCCTCGAGGCCGCCGGGGTGATCGGTGCCCAGAGCGGGGCTCTGCGCGAGGCGGCCGATGTGGTCGAGGCCGCCCTCGCCGGCCCGGCGCACGAGGCGGCCGAGGCGATCGCCGACGGGTTGTCGGGGAGGGTGGCGGTGGTGTACGGCGGGAGCGGTCCCGCAGCCGTCGCCGCCAACCGCTGGAAGACTCAGATCAACGAGAACGCCAAGGCGCCCGCCTACTGGTCGTCGCTGCCGGAGCTCGACCACAACGAAATCGTCGGCTGGTCCGGTCACCCCGACCTGGGCCGATCGTCGATCGGCATCGTGTTCCTCCACGACGCCGAGGATCACCCCCGGGTGGCGCTGCGGGCCGCGCTGACCAGCCAGCTGATCGGTCCCCTGGTCGGCCTCGCCGGAGAGGTCTCCTCGAGGGGCTCGAGCGTGCTCGCCAGGTTGTTCTCGCTCACCATCGTGGGCGATCTGGTGTCCGTCACGCTGGCCGAGCGCGCCGGAGTCGATCCCGAACCGGTGGCGGTGATCGAGGCTCTCAAGAAGCGTCTCGCCGAAGAGCCGGGAGGCACGACATGAACCATGACATTGCCGATGCGTCACTCGCCGGGTCGGGGGCGCTGCGCATCGAATGGGCTCGGCGCCGGATGCCGGTGCTGGCCTCGATCCGCGAGCGCTTCGAGAAGGAGACGCCGCTTGCCGGGATCCGGATCGGGGCCTGCCTCCACGTGACCGCGGAGACGGCGAACCTCATGGAGACCCTCCGGGCGGGCGGGGCCGAGGTGGCTCTGTGCGCCTCCAACCCGCTGAGCACCCAGGACGACGTGGCCGCCGCCCTCGTGGCGTCCGGCATCCCCGTGTTCGCGGTGCGGACCGAGGGTGCCGATTCCTACTACGCCCACATCCGGGCGGTGCTGGACACCCAGCCGCACGTGACGATGGACGATGGGGCAGACCTGGTGACGACCTTGCTCAAGGAGCGTCCTGGGCAGACCCCGGTCGGCTCCACCGAGGAGACCACCACCGGGGTCATCCGACTTCGCTCCATGGCCGAGGCGGGCGTGCTGAGGTTCCCGGTGGTGGCGGTGAACGACTCCGCCACCAAGCACCTGTTCGACAACCATCACGGGACCGGGCAGTCGGCGCTTGACGGCATCATCCGTGCCACCAACCTGCTGCTGGCCGGCAAGACGGTCGTCGTGATCGGCTACGGCGACTGCGGCGTCGGAGTCGCCTCCCGGGCGGACGGCATGGGCGCGAGGGTGATCGTCGTCGAGGTCGACCCGGTTCGCGCCCTGTCGGCGGCGATGGAGGGGTACACGGTCACCAACGCCGCCGAGGCCGCCCGAGTGGGTGACGTGTTCATCACCGTGACGGGCGATCTCCACGTGCTGCGCGGCGAGCACTTCGACGCGATGCGCGACGGCGTCGTGCTGGCGAACGCCGGGCACTTCGACGTCGAGATCGATCTCGGCGAGCTGGAGAAGCGGGCCACCGGCAAACGGCGCATCCGCCACGAGCTCGACGAATGGAGCATGCCCGACGGCCGGCGCATCCACGTCGTCGCCGAGGGGCGCCTGGTGAACCTTGGTGCGGCAGAGGGACATCCCGCCGAGGTGATGGACATGTCCTTCGCCAACCAAGCGCTCGCCGCGGAATGGCTTCTCGCCAATGCCGCCGCCCTCGAGCCGCGGGTCTACCGGCTGCCGGAGCACCTCGACGCCGACGTCGCCGCCATCGCCCTTGAGGGGCTCGGTGGCCGGCTCGAACGCCTCACCGAGGAGCAGCGGGCGTACCTGTCCTCTTGGGAACGGGGGACGTAGGCGCCGCGTCGCGGCGCCGGTTGCCAGTTCCCAGTGCCCAGTTGCCAGTCGGATGCGTTCGTCGGAATCCTGCTGGTAGCTGGTGACTGGTAACTCTCTTCCGGAGCAATCAGACCTCGGACCGAGTGACCTCGGTGAGGTCGAGGACTGCCGTCGAGCGGCCTTCGGCTTCGGTCAAGACCTCGGAGATCTCCCGGGCCACCAGCTCCTCGCGCTCGAGGAGGGCGTCTCGCAGCGCCACGACGAGGTGACGGTTGGCGCGGAGCAGGCCGGCGACGACCGCCTTCTGGTCGTCGAGCAATTGCTCGACCGCTTCTCGGGCCCTCGTGTCCCCGAGCACCCGTCCCGCCAGGTTGCCGCCGACGATCCCGGGATCGACCGCGCGGAAGGAGACGAGCGATCCGCCCAACCCCATGGTGCCGACCATCTCGACGGCGATCGAGGTGGCGGTGGAGAGGTCGCCTGCCGGCCCGGTTCCCGACTCCCCGTAGAACAGCTCCTCGGCCACCATGCCGCCGAGGGCGATCTGGATGAGGGCGATGGTCTCGCTCCGCCGCTTCGTGTAGCGCTCCTCGGTGTCGCTGTGGGCGAGCAGTCCGAGGGCGTCCTTGCGTTTGACGATGGAGAGCAGCTCCATCTTGCGGCCCCGGCCGACGAGATGGGCGACCACGGCGTGGCCCGACTCGTGGGTGGCGATGGTTTCGCGCTCCTCGGCCGTGTACTCGGTCGGCTCGGCGAGGCCGATCTCGATGTCCATCCTGGCTCGGCGGATGTCGTCGACGCTGAGCCGGTCCCGTTCGTCGCGCAGCGCGAAAAGGAGTGCCTCATCGAAGAGCCGTTCGAGTGAGGCCGGGGTGTACCCCATCGTCGATGCGGCGAGGTCGTCCCTGGCCGTCTCGTCGAGGGAAGGGTCGTGTGCTTTGTGGGAGAGGAAGAAGTCGATCAGGTCGCGGCGGTCACGACGCGCCGGCAGCCCGAAGTGGAGGACACGGTCGAATCTCCCCGGGCGAAGCAGCGCCGGGTCGAGCGCATCGGCCCGGTTGGTGGCTCCGATCAGCAGGATGTTGGCGAACGCCGGGATCCGGGTCTTGAAGTGTCGATCCGGGGGGAGGAACCGGTTGGCCAGCCGGCGCAGGGCATTGGTGAATCGGAGCGCCCGGGGTGGTTCGTCGAAGCTCTGCATCTGCACGAGCAGCTCGTTGACCACGCCTCCGGTGCCCTCGGCGATCGCCGACCGGTCGACACTGGACCCGGTGGACCGGTCCAGACCGCCTCGGCGGGCGCCGATCGCATCGAACTCCTCGATGAACCCGATCGCCCCGCCCTCCTCGCGGGCCACCTTGCGCAACCGCCGGAAGTACGAGCGGATCTTGCGCGCCGTCGCTCCGTACCACATGCTCTGGAAGGCCGTCGACGAGACGAAGAGGAAAGGGACACCCGCCTCCTTGGCCAGCGCCTTGGCGGTGTGGGTCTTCCCGGTGCCCGGCGGCCCTTCGAACAGGACACCCCGGCGTGGCGCGCCTCCCATGTCGGTGCGAAAATGCTGATGGTTAAGGAACACCTCGAGGGTGTGCCGGACCTCGATGAGCACCGGTCCCAACCCGCGCACGTCGTCGAAGGTCACGTCGATCTGCTCGGGGAGGTACACCACCTCGGGGGAGCGGCCGTTGCTCAGCATCGGGACGACGAGGACCAACCCGAGGAGCAGGACGATGACGATGCCCGGCAGCCAGAACATGGCATCGGCGGGGAGATGAGGCCATCCGGGCGACACCGGATTCCCAGCGGCGATGCGCAGCCACAACCAGGCGACCAGCGGAGCGAGCGCCCATGCGACTCTGCGGAGCCGACGGCGTCGTTGACGCTCGCGGGCCACCTGGACGTCGACGGGCATCGCTCTCGCTTCTCTCGTGGTCCCACCACTCTATGTCACCTGCAGTGGTCGGACAATGCACAGAGTGGCTGGGTGGGAGCCAATTCCTTGCGATGCAGCGGACTAGTCACGGACCGCGGCGGCGAGGCGATTCGAGGTTCGACCTTCGACTTCGACCTTCGACTTCGACCTTCGACCTTCGACAGACCGGTCCGACGATCTCCTGGTCTTGCGGGGAACGGGGAACGGGTGACCTTCGACAGATCACTCGCCCCCTCTTGCTGGAAACGGGAAACGGGTAAAGACCCGCGGCCTTATTGGAGCGCCTGACCTCTCGTGGTGGGTCAGCAGAGCCCTGTGTCGTGCGCCACGCGCGGTGATTTACACACAGCGCGCCGCCCGTGATCGGACTCGAGACGAGTAGAGGCTTAGGACGGGGCTGGGCGCTTTTTCGCCGCATGTCTTAACGGGTAACCGCCAACGGGCGTCGGGCGTCGGGCGACCCTCTGCGATCTGTCCCTCGTGCCCCATACTCTCCCGCAGTGGCCTGCCTCGCCTGTGGAGCCTTCGGCGTCGGCAACCTGTGCGCCGCCTGTCGCGCGACGCTGTCGCCGGCTGCCGAGCGTCGGGTGGGCGACGTCACCGTCCGCGCCGCCTTCCACCATGCCGGGGCCGCCCGACTGCTCGTGCATCACCTCAAATACTCGGCCCTTGCCGCGGCCGCAGCGCCGTTGGCGGACGCCATGGCGGCGCTGCTGGTGTCGGACTGCACCGCGCTCGTCCCGGTGCCCCGGGTGACCGCACGGAGGTGGTCCTACGGGGTCGATCCCGCATGGGAGCTGGCCCGCCGGGTGGGGCGGATCGCCGGGGTGCCGGTGGTCGGAGCGCTCGGCGCTGCGGTGTGGGTGCGCCGCCGGGCAGGAGCCGCCGGGAAGCGGCGCGGAACCCCGGCCTTCAGCCGGATCGTGGTGGTGCCGGCGGGAGCGGTGCTCGTCGACGACGTCGTGACCAGCGGGATCACCCTCTCCCGCGCCGGGGAGGCCACGGGTCTCACCCGAGCGATCACCGCCACGGCGGGCCTTCGACCCTGATTTCAGGGCGGGCCAGCCGGTACGATGGTCTCAGCCCCACCCCGGGGGAGCGACATCACGGGAGGCTTGGTGCCAACTCCGACGGCGCCGACTCAGACCCCCGTCGAAACTCGCCCCAACGCGTCGGGGTTTCCCGCTGAAAGGAGATCGCTGTGGACATCCGCGTCCATGCCGCCCACATGACCCTCGCCGACGACCTGCAGGCCCTCATCCGCAACAAGGTGGGGCACGCCACACGGGTATTCGACGACACGGGTGCCATCGACGTCGAGGTCTCCGCCGAGCACAACCCGAGGATCTCGGAGGAGCGCGTGCGGTTGGAGATCACGTCGTCGGTCGCCGGACAGGTCGTGCGGGTCGAGGCCGCGGGCGCAGACGAACGGGCCGCCCTCGACGTCGCCATCGAAAAGTACGAGCGCCGGCTCCGCCACCTCAAGGAACGGCTGATCACCCGGCATCGCAGGGGCTCGGAGAAACGCCTCAATGATGGTCAATCCTGGGTCGAAGAATCCACGCAGGAAGACCATGAGCTTCGGATCGATCGCGTGAAGCGATTCGCGGTCAAGCCGATGACACCACAGGAGGCAGCCCTTCAGATGGAACTGCTCGGACACAGCTTCTATCTGTTCCTCAACGCCGACACGGACCGCTATGGCGTGCTGTACCGGCGTCGTGGGGGATCGCTCGGGCTGATCGAACCACAGTGACCAGTGTTCTCGTCGTAGACGACGTCGATCTGTTCCGCACCGGCCTTGCCGCCGCACTGGCGCGCGCCGGCTTCGACGTCGTCGGCGAGGCCCAGGACGCCGAGTCCGCGGTCTCGGCTGCGGAGGCTCTGCAGCCGGAACTCGTCGTGCTCGACATCCTGATGCCCGGCGTGTCCGGGCTCGACGCCGTCGAGAAGGTTCGGGCCGCCTCACCGCGGTCACGGGTCGTGATGCTCAGCGGCAGCGAGTCGGAGGAGGACCTGCTCGAGTGCATCAAGGCGGGTGCCCGGGGCTATCTCGTCAAGGATGCGCCGTTCGACGAGCTCGCCCGGTCGCTCGACTCGGTCGCCGCCGGAGGCGCTGCCATCTCGCCCTTGATGACCGGAAAGCTGCTGGACGTGCTCTCCCAACTCCTGAGGCACCAGGACTTCACCGCCCCTCGCCGACCTGGCCTGACCGGACGCGAGCTCGAGGTGCTCCGGTTCGTAGCCAGAGGAATGACATCGCGCCAGATCGGTCACGTGCTATTCATCAGTGAGAACACCGTGAAGAACCACGTGCGCAACATCCTCGACAAGTTGGGCCTCCACTCACGGAACGAGGCAGTCCTGTACGCCGTCCGCGAACGCCTCATCGAGTTGTGATGAACGCCGAGGCCGATGCCACGCCCGGCACTGACACCGACTGGCAGGGACAGCAGTACGAGCGGGTGAAGGCCGTCTTCGACGCAGCCGCCACCGGGGGGTCCGCCGATGTTGCGATTCTTGAACGCGTTCGAGCCGATTTCCCCGGCCGGGGCGACGATCTCCATGCAGGGGTGAGCGTCCTGCGCGACCTGCTTCGCATCGAGAACCGCCCAGAGCGCTTCAAACGGCTGCTGCGAGCGTGGTCCGGCAAGGTGGCGGCGGCTATCCGCAGGGGCGACTTTTACGCCGCCGGCACCTGGATGCGGGCGGTCACCGAGGCGCCGGTGTTTCCCCACGACTTCGCTGTGCACGTCACCGAGGCGATGCGCGAGTTGTCGCGGGAAGACATGTTGCAGGAGCTGGTGGCGAAACTGGCCGCGGCCGGCGACCCGCCGTCCGCCGCCCCGCTACTGGCCGCCTGGGGCGAGCCCCTCGTCGAGTTCCTCATAGCCGGGATGCTGGTCGACGAGCCGGTGGTCAACCGCCGCCACCTCGTCGAGTACCTCGGCATGGCCGGTCGGTCGGATGTGCGGCTCCTCACCCCCTGGCTGCGCGACCCCCGCTGGTTCATCGTGCGGAACATCGCCACGGCTGTCGGGAAGGCGGGACGGACCACGGCGGTCCCGGCCCTCGAGGCGGTCCTGGATCACACCGACGACCGGGTACGGGTCGAAGTCGTGCGGGCTCTCGTCGCCCTCAAGGGCGACGAGGGGATCGGCCATGCCCTGGCCGCGCTGCGGGACTCGAGCCCGCGCGTGCGGCAGGCGGCGGTGTCGCTGCTGCGCGCGTCTCCCAGTGACGAGGTCGTACCGGGTGTCGTCGAAGTCCTCGGGGACGGTCCGGCGACCGCCGATGAGGCTCGCCGCCTGGTCGACGTCATCGCCGAGCGGAAGACGCCTCAGGCCGTCGAGGCACTTGAGTCGCTCGTCGTCAAGCGCTTCGCGGTCGGATCGTCGCGCACCGTGCGGGATGCCGCCAAGGCGGCATTGGGGCGCGTCCGATGAGTGAGCTGCACGGCCGCAACTTTCTGAGGGCCCTATTCCACGTCGGACAGCGGATGTTGCGCACCGGGGTCAGCGATCAACTGATGCACGACGCCATCACCGCACTGGTCGACGCCGCCGAGATGCTCACGACCGCGTCGGAGGAAGCCGTGCTCAGCATTGCTCGCGACGCTTTCTATCTCGACCGCAAGATGCTCGCCCATGCTTCGACCGAGTTCCACTCCTTGCTTGGGGCGATGAAGCGGCGCAAGATCGACTCGGTGACCATCCTGCGCGGGGTGACCCGCCAGGATCTCGCCGACCTCGCGGCCCTCGTCGTGGGCAAATCGTCCGACCTGCCGGCGGAGGGGACGGTCCGCATCAACGACCGCGCCCTCGCATCCTCGGATCTCGACATGCGTCCGATGTCGGGGCTCCGCAAGACTTACGCCGAGTCGCTCGACGCGCTGCGCGGTGTCCGCGAGACCCGCACGCTGCAACTCGGCGAGGTGCTCGAGGTGGTCGACGGGTTCATCGCCGGAAGCGCCAGCGACCCCGGGTCCTCGTTGATCATGGCCACGGTGCACAACCATGACGAGATCACCTACTACCACTCGGTCAATGTGTGCCTGCTGTCGATGGGGCTGGGCCGGTTCATCGGCCTGAGCAAGGATCAGATCCGGCTGCTCGGGCTGAGTGCTCTGCTTCACGACATCGGCCGGGTGGTCGTCGACGAGACGGCCCTGCAACGCGAAGGCCGCCTGTCGAACGAGGATTGGGCGCAGGTTCGTCTGCATCCCCAGGAGGGCGCCCTAACGATCATGGCTGCCTCCGGGCCCGGGCAGGAGCTGGCCGCCGCGGTCGCCCTGGAGCACCACGTGCGGATCGACGGAGGGGGCTACCCGTCGCTCAAGGGGCGCCGGCCCGCCATGTTCAGCCGGCTGGTGGGGATCATCGACGCCTACGACGCCATCACTTCCCATCGTCCGTACCGACCGGCGCGCACGCCGAACGAGGCGCTGCGCGTCCTGCTCGACGGCGCCGGGACCATTCACGACCCCGATCTGCTGCGCCTGTTCATAGAGATGATGGGCCACTACCCGCCGGGATCGCTCCTGCGTCTCGCCGGGGGCGAGGTGGTCATGGTCGTGCCGAGCGACGACGAGGGGATCGCCGCCGTGGTGGTTCGCGAACCGGACGGCTCCACGACGCCACGTCCTCGCCCCATCACGTTCGGGGCGGGCGAGGTGGGCGCCCAACTCCTCCCCGACGAGGCCGGCATCGACCCGGGTTCGCTCCTCGAGCTGGTGGAACAGGGAGAGCACGCCGGGCGTTAGGGGGTGCGAACTGCTCGCGTGCCCCTCAGAGGGGTCTGTTCCCGTACTCACCCCCACCGATAAGATGGTCCGGCCATGCCCCTGCTGAAGAGAATCCTCAACGCGGGCGAGGGTAAGAAGCTCAAGGCGCTCGAGAAGCTGGCCGCCGAGGTCAACGTCCTCGAGCCGAGCATCGAGAAGCTCTCGGACTCCCAGCTCAAAGCCAAAACCGTCGAATTCAAGGCTCGTCTCGCCGACGGGACGACACTCGACGATCTGGAGGCGGAGGCCTACGCCGTGGTGCGTGAGGCGGCGCGGCGCGTCCTCGGCCAGCGGCACTTCGACGTGCAGGTGGTCGGCGCCGGAGCGCTCCACCGCCACTCCATCGCCGAGATGCGCACCGGCGAGGGCAAGACGCTCGTCTCGACCATGCCCGTGTACCTCAACGCCCTGGAGGGCAAGGGCGTCCACGTCGTCACCGTCAACGATTACCTCGCCCGCCGCGACGCCGAATGGATGGGCGGGGTGCACCGCTTCCTCGGCCTCAGGGTCGGGCTGATCCAGGCGGACATGCTTCCCGAGGAGCGGCGGCCGGCGTACACCGCCGACGTCACCTACGGCACGAACAACGAGTTCGGATTCGACTACCTGCGCGACAACATGGCGATGGATCCGCGTTACATGGTGCAGCGGGGGCACCACTACGCCATCGTGGACGAGGTCGACTCGATCCTCGTCGATGAGGCCAGGACCCCGCTGATCATCAGCGGTCGGGTGGGGGAAACCGCCAAGTGGTATCGGGACTTCGCCCGGATCGCCGAGCGCCTCCGGCGGGATGACCACTACGAGGTCGACGAGGCCAAGCGCCAGGTGATCACCACCGAGGACGGGGTGGAGCAGGTCGAGAAGCTCCTCGGTGTCGAGAACATGTACGACAACACCAACGTCGACCTCGTGCATCACCTCGACGTCGCCCTCAAGGCGAAGGCGCTCTATCAGCGCGACGTCGACTACGTGATCACCAACGGCGAGGTGAAGATCGTCGACGAGTTCACCGGCCGCATCCTCGAAGGTCGCCGCTACAGCGAAGGGCTGCACCAGGCGATCGAGGCCAAGGAGGGGGTGCGGATCAAGGAGGAGAACCAGACCCTCGCCACGATCACCCTGCAGAACTACTTCCGTCTGTACGAGAAGCTCGCCGGGATGACCGGGACCGCGGTCACCGAGGCGGGCGAGTTCATGGAGATCTACAAGCTCGAGGTGGTGGAGATCCCCACGAACATGCCGGTCGACCGGACCGACGAGGGCGACCTCGTCTACATGACCGAGGAAGCCAAGTTCAACGCCCTCACCGACGACATCGCCGAGCGGTATGCCAAGGGACAGCCGGTCCTCGTCGGGACGGTGTCCATCGAGAAGTCCGAACGCCTGTCCAACGTGCTGCGCAAGCGCGGGATCACCCATGAGGTGCTCAATGCCAAGCAGCATGAGCGGGAAGCCATCATCATCGCCCAGGCCGGCCGGCTGCAGGCGGTGACCGTCGCCACGAACATGGCAGGACGCGGCGTGGACATCCGCCTCGGGGGCAACCCCGAGGAGCTGGCCCGCATGGAGATGCGCAAGCGGGGCGTCGAGCCCACCGACCTGGCATACGAGCCGACCTACCGCGCGGAGCTGGCGCGGCTCGGCACCGAGACCGCCGCCGAGGGACGCAAGGTCGTCGAGCTCGGCGGCCTGTACGTGCTCGGCACCGAGCGCCACGAGTCGCGCCGCATCGACAACCAGCTGCGCGGCCGCTCCGGCCGCCAGGGCGACCCGGGGGAGTCGCGGTTCTACCTCTCCCTGGAAGACGACCTGATGCGCCGCTTTGCCACCGACCGGGTGCAGTCGATCATGCGGCGTCTGAAGATCCCCGACGACGTCCCCATCGAGGCCAACATGGTCACCAAGGCGATCGAGCGGGCCCAGCGCCAGGTCGAGTCACAGAACTTCGAGATCCGCAAGAACGTCCTGAAGTACGACGAGGTGATGAACCGTCAGCGCCAGGTCATCTACGAATGGCGTCAGCGCGTGCTCTCCGGGCAGGACACCGAAGAACTCGTGCGCGACTGGATCGACGAGGTCGTCGAGGACGCCGTCTCCGATGCGGTCGACGCCAGCCGGGCTCCCGCAGACTGGGACCTCGAGGAGCTCCACCGGCGGATCAGCACGGTCTATCCGACCGCGTTGTCGTCGAAGCAACTCGTCGAGGACGCCCACGATCCGGAAGAGGTGGCCGACCGGGTCGCCGAGGATGCACAGGCGATGTACGGACGCCGAGCCGAGGAGCTCGGTCCGGACCTGCTCCGACGCCTGGAGCGCACGGTGGTGCTGTCCATCGTCGACAACAAGTGGCGGGAGCACCTGGCCGAGATGGACTACCTCCGCTCCGGGGTCGGCCTGCGGGCGATGGGCCAGCGTGATCCGTTGGTCGAATACCAGCGCGAGGCGTACGACATGTTCTCCGAGATGGTCACCGGCATCAAGGAGGACGCGGTCCGCTACCTGTTCCACGCCCAGATCGTCGAGCAGCAGAGCCGGCCCGATCCGGTGGTCCGCCTCCAGGGCACCGGGGGAGCCGCCCTCAAGCGGCAGGCCGACGCCACTGGCAAGGTCGGCCGCAATGCCATGTGCCCGTGCGGCAGCGGCAAGAAGTACAAGCGCTGTCATGGAGCGGCGGCCTGAGCCTCGCTCCGCTCGGCAGCAATGCGCAATTCGCCGTGCGCAATTAGACGGACGCAGACGCCGCGGTGTTCACGAACCCAGGCCTTCAGAGCGGTGGCGCGTGGGCAGTTGGCTGGTGACTGGCGACTGGTCGCCGGCTGCGGGTTGGCGGGTGAGGGGTTCTCCGGTAACGGGTGACGGGTAACGGCTAAAGACATGCGGCGAAA
>JAZDHM010000016.1:0-7271 GCA_043805935.1 Actinomycetota bacterium | reverse complement strand
TAGGCGATGGCGGTCGCCCCCGAGGCGATCAGCCCCTTGGCCTCGTCGGGGTAGGCGGCGAGGTGGAGGTAGGTGAACAGGACGTGGCGCGGCTCGAGCATGGCGATCTCGGCCGGCTGGGGCTCTTTGACCTTGACGATCATCTCGGCGGAGGCGAACACCTCTGTTGCCGTCGGGACGATCCGGGCGCCGACCGCCTTGTAGGCGTCGTCGCCGATCGAGGATCCGACTCCCGCCCCGGTCTCGATCAGGATCTGGTGGCCGTGCTCCGCCAGCTCCCGCACCCCGACGGGGGTGATCGCCACCCGGTACTCCTCGGTCTTGATTTCCCGCGGGACGCCGACGATCAACCTGCCTCCTTGGCCCGGAATTACCCCAAGATTGCCACGCCGGGCCTCGCCACGCCGCATTCAGAACGGTCAACCCCCCGGAAAGGTGGCCCGATACACCCTTCATGGCCCATCGGGCACATCGCCGCCCCGCCCGCGCGCCGGTCGGGGCCACCAAGAGACGCGGACGACTGGCCGCCCTGACCCTCGGTGCGGGGGTGGCGATCGTTGTCGTGTTCGCCCTTGTCTTCTCGATCGCCTTCGGTAGCCGGGGGGTGGCCGCCCACGCCTCGGCATTGCACAACGCCGATGAGGCCTTGCGTGCCGCCACCGTGGCCAGGTCGCAGTCGGGCCTCGCCACCCACCTGAGCATCCTCGAGCGCGACTTCGCATTCGATGCCGGTGGCGGCATCGACCTCTCCATCTCTGAGACCCAGCTCGCCCTGGATGACCTCGCGTCGGCCCTCGACGGAATGAGCGAGGCGACCGGCAATGTCGACGCCGGTATCCAATCCTCAGCAGACACATTCTCGGCGACGGTGAACGAAGTGCTCGAGGATCTCGCAGCCGGCGACGTCGAGACGGCCGAAGGGGTCGCCATCGAATCCCTCGACCGGGACTTCCGCGGCCTGATTGGCGCCGTCGTGGTGGAGCGGGACTACCAGGCGACCGAGGTGGCAGCGGCCAACGCCCTCATGGGGCGGATCGGCGACGTCGCCCGATTCCTCGTCGCCTTCCTCGTCCCGACCGCGGCGATCGTCATCTACCGAGAGCTTTCACGACGCCAACAGCGCCAGCGCGATCTCGAGGTGCGCCTCGAGACGGAGAAAGAACTGAACAAGGCGCGCGACGAATTCGTCGCCAACGCGTCACACGAGCTGCGAACTCCGCTCACCTCGATCTTCGGCCTCGCCCCTCTCCTCGAGGAGGACCCGGCTGTCCAGGGGTCGGAGACCGCCTTAGAGATGGCGGGCATGATCATCAGCGAGACCAACGACCTGTCGCGGATGGTCGATGACCTCCTCACCACCGCCCGACTCGACGCCGGCGCCCTCCACTATCAGTTCGAGAACGTCAACGCTCTCGACGAGGTGCGAGAGGTGGTCGATCCGATGCGTAAGTCCGGGGCGAGGATCTCCGTCGGGTGCGATCCGGCGCTGATCCGCTCGGACCGCCTGCGGCTCCGCCAGGTGGTGCGGAACCTGATCTCGAACGCCACCAAGTACGGGGGACCCAACGTCCGGGTGGTCGGCCACGTCACCGCAGGCTGGTACGAGATCCGAGTCGAAGACGACGGCGACGGCATTCCCGAGGAGCTCCACGACCGGCTCTTCCAGCGCTTCCTGCATAAGGGCGACCTGCCGCTCGTGCTCGGCTCGGTCGGCCTCGGCCTGTCGATTGTGCGGGCGCTCACCGAGGGCATGGGCGGGGCGGTGTGGTACGAGCGTCACAACGGCTGGACGGCCTTTGTGGTTCGCATCCCATTGGCGACCTCGGGGGAGCGGTCGTCATATCGCGAGGCTGGTGACGCAACGGCGATGGCTTCGCCGTCGCCGGACCGGATGAGCGGTGTTCGCGAGGCCGTGCGCGCCGTGGTCGGGAGGAACTAGTCATGGTGCGCGTGAGGGGACTAACCCTCGGTCGGTACGGGGCTCGATCCGATACGTTCCCATGAGTTCGCGTCGTGCTCCGACCTACGCCCGGGCGGTCCGGTCGACGCGATCACGATCTCGCCCCGCCCGGGTCGCCAGGGTGGTCCTCTCCGCCATCGCCGCGGTCCTGCTCGGGGCCGCGGTGCTCGCCGTGCTGCCTTCTGCCCGGGCCGCCGCCAACGGCACGTATGAGGACGTCTTTCCCTCCTCCGGCAGCTTCTCCGGCGACACCGGAACCCTCTCGTGGTCGGGGCCGTGGTCAGAGATCGGCGAGTCCGACGGTGCTGGCGCCGGCTTGGTAAGCGTCGGCTCCTGGGCACTGCGTTGCGCGTCCTTCAACTGCTTGCGGGTCAATGACCAGTTGCCCGGCACGAACATGGGTGCCCAGCGATCTGCCGACCTCTCCGGCGCCGGGGCGGCCGTGCTGACTTTCAACTACGCCCTTGAGCAGGACAACCCGGGCGGTACCTCCTTCGACCTGGACATCTCGCCGAACGGGTCGGCACCATGGACCACGTTGGCCACCTACGTCGTCAGCGCCAGCGTCGACGCCCCGATGCCCCAGGCGTTCGACATCACCCCGTACATCGGATCGAACACCACCATCCGGGTCACCTCGAGCAACGACAACCACAGCGACGAGATCTACCTCGACGACGTCCGGATCGAAGCGATCCCGGCGGCCGACACCAACCCACACTTGTGGTTCAGCATCCTGGACGATTCGTCGACCCCCCCGCCGCCACCCACCTCCATCCACGACGGAGCGGTGATGGGACTCGACGACCCGGGCCTGCGGTACGAGCCCGACACCAGCGGGGGGACGATCGACCTGGTATCGGACTTCGAGGTGCACTTCTCCAGCGGGGTCGACATCTCCGGGCTCCACCTGATGGGGTCGACGATGACGGTCGGCGGCATGAGCCTTGAAGCCGGGGACCTGCTCTTCTCCACGGCCATTGACACGACGCTCACCGGCACCAATGGCTCGACCACCGTTCAGAAGTCGGACGTGATCCGGTTTCGTCCCGCCACGCCGGGCGACTACACGAGCGGGTCGTTCACGGTGTTCCTCGACAACCCGCTCGGCGCCGACATCAGAGACATGACGCTGGTGGAGAGCACCACGGTGACGGGCGACCAGACCCTGGCGGCGGGCACGGTGCTTCTAGCCCGGTCTGGAGGCGCCGAAGACGAGGACGTCTGGAAGTACGCAGTCACTTCCGCCGGTGCCGGGTCGACGTCGGGCACCGTCACCAAGCTGATCGAAGGGACCGAGATCGGGATCGATGGGCAGATCTGGGGACTCGAGCTGGTTGAGGACGGGTTCGGTTGGCCATTCCCCCGCGGGGCCATCGTCCTCGCCCTCGAGAAGGCCCAGACCGTGGGCACGACGTCGACTTCGGTGACCAAGCGCGATCTCGTATCGCTCGTCGTCGCCCGGACCTCGGTGTCGGGAACGGCCCGCGTGATGGCGATCGTCGCCCTGGAGGGTGACGATCTCGGGTTCGACTCGGACGCAGAACGATTCGACGCCATCGCGTTCAGCAGCCTCGACTATCCGCCGGTGTTCGATCAGGATCTCGGAGATCGGACCGACGCCGAGGGCTCAGCCGTGTCCATCTCGGCCTCGGCCACCGACCCCCTCGGTGAGTCCATCACCTACTCGGCGAGCGGGCTGCCCGCCGGCGTGACGATCGACACCGACAGCGGCCTCGTCTCGGGGACGATCTCGTACACCGCCGCCGCCGGTTCGCCGTACTCGGTGACTCTCACGGTCACCGACGCCGGTGGCACGACAGACGTCGACACCTTCAGCTGGACCGTCACGAACGTGAACCGTGCTCCCACCACAACAACGCCCGGCAACCAGACGACCGCCGAAGGGGCGGCCGTGTCGGTGGCGGTCGCCGGGTCTGATCCGGACGGAGACACGCTCACCTGGACCGCGAGCGGACTGCCCGCCGGGCTGTCGATCGCCTCGGGGACGGGCGCGATCTCCGGCACCGTCGCCTACACCGCTTCGCCCGGGTCGCCCTACGCGGTGACGGTGAGGGCAACCGACAACGGATCACCCAGCCTGTACGTCGAGGTGGCGTTCACGTGGACCGTCGTCGACACCAACCGGGCACCCGCGGTCACGACGCCGGGGAACCAGGCGAACGCCGAAGGATCCACCGTGTCGTTGGGGATCGCAGGCTCGGACCCTGATGGTGACACGCTCACCTGGACCGCTACCGGTCTGCCCGCCGGACTCACGATCGGCTCTTCCAGCGGCCTGATCTCGGGGACGCTTCTCTACGACGCCGCCGCCGGGTCGCCGTACTCGGTGACGGTCCGGGCCACCGACAACGGCACTCCGAACATGCACACCGAGGTGGCGTTCATCTGGAGCGTCGTCAACGCCAATCGTTCGCCGGTGGTCATCGGGCCGAGCGACCGATCCAATTCGGAGGCAGACGTCGTCGCTTTCGCTGTCGCCGGGTCTGATCCTGACGGCGACACCCTCGCTTGGACCGCAACAGGCTTGCCGCCCGGGCTGTCGATCGCCTCGGGAACCGGGGTGGTCTCCGGGACGGTCGGGTACGACGCGGCCGGGTCCTCTCCATACACGGTCACGGTGCGCGCCACGGACAACGGCTCACCGAACCTGTTCGACGAGGCGGCCTTCGTCTGGACGGTCACGAACACCAACCGTGCCCCGGTCTTCTCGGCCGGCCTGCCCAACCGCACCGATCCGGAATCAGCGGTGGTGACCCTGACGGCGACCGCGGTCGATCAGGACGGTGACACATTGGTGTATTCCGCAACCGGCCTGCCGCCCGGGATCGCGGTCCATCCGACAACCGGAGCCATCGTCGGGACGATCGACTACTCAGCCTCGGCCGGCTCCCCCTTTTCGGTGATCATCCAGGCCGAGGACCCGGGCGGCCTGCTCGCCGAGATGGGTTTCACCTGGACGGTCACGGATGTGCCAGTGGCGCTGGAGATCACCAAGGTGTCCGACGCCACCGGATCGGTCCGGCCGGGTGATGCCCTGGCCTACACGATCACCGTGACCAACACCTCCTCGGTGATTCACCGCAACGCGGCCGTCGCTGACCCGGTGCCGGCGGGAACGACGTACTTCTCCGGCTCGGCCGACGTGACCCGGGCAGCGGCGGCGGCCGACACCTTCGAGACCGGCGACTACACGGGCTCTACGGGCTCGGTCGCCTGGGGCGGCTCCTGGGCGGAGTCGGGCGACGACGGGTCGAGCGCCGGCGGCGTTGCCGTGGTGGAGGCGGATGCCCATTGCCGGGAGACCGCCTGCCTGCGAATCGGCGGCGACGAAGTGAACCTCGACGGGGTGGCGGTGACCCGGGCGATCGACCTCGACGGTGCCTCCGCTCCCCGGTTGGGGCTGGCCTATCAGCGTGTGTTGCTCGGCACGCCGGGCGGGTCGGTGACGGTCCAGGCCCGGGGCGGTGGCTCAGGATGGTTGACGTTGGCAACGATCGACCTTGCCGCGACGAGCGGCTGGTCGAACCTCGACCTCGACATGTCGACGGTGGCGGCCTCAGACACCGAGATCCGCCTCCTGGGCTCCGGCACCGGGGTGGAGAGCGTGGTGAGCGTCGACGACGTCCGGGTGGTCACCGGCGCCACGGTGTCGCTCGCCGGCGCGGCGCCGCCGGCGCTCCTCAGCGGTGTCGACCTGTGGCCGGGGGAGGTGCTCGAGGTCGGTTTCCTGGTGGTCCTGGACGAACCCAACGCCCAGACCCAGTTGACCAACACGGCCACCGTCACCAGCGCCCAACTCACCGCAGGGGCCTCGGATTCGGCCGTCGACTTCGTCGATCAGCCACCGGCCTTCGCGACGCAGCCTCCTGATCGAGTGGATGCCGAAGGAGACGTCATCGCCTTCGCCATCGACGCCGGCGATCCGGAGGGTGGAGCCGTCGCCTACGACGCTTCCGGCCTTCCCGCTGGCATCGGCATCGATCCCGCCTCGGGGGTGATCTCGGGCGTCATCGACTACACCGCGGCGGTGTCCTCGCCCTACTCGGTGGTGATCACTGCCAGCGACGAGGCCGGGCTCACCGACACCGCCGGGTTCCAGTGGACGGTCGTCGACACCAACCGCGCTCCTGCGGTCACCAACCCGGGTTCCCTCGGTGCAGCCGAGGGCGACCCCGTGACCCTGGCGATGAGTGCATCGGATCCCGACGGCGACACGCTCACCTGGATGGCGACCGGGCTCCCCGGCGGGCTGACCATCGGCTCGGCATCCGGCGTGGTCTCCGGCACCGTGTCGTACTCCGCCGCAGGATCGACCTACTCCGTGACCGTGCGGGCCACCGACGACGGGGCACCGAACCGCTTCGGCGAGACATCCTTCATCTGGACGATCACCGACACCAACCGCCCCCCTTCGGTCACCGGCGCCGGGCCGCAGAGCGATGCCGAGGGGAGCGCGGTGTCCCTGGACGTGGCCGGATCCGATCCGGACGGTGACTCGCTCACCTGGTCGGCTGTCGGACTCCCGCCGGGCCTCACGATCGACCCGGTCGGCGGAGTGATTGCCGGGACGATCACCTTCACGGCCTCGCCGGGGTCGCCGTACTCGGTGACAGTGCGCGCTACGGATGACGGCTCTCCGAGTCTCAACGACGAGTCGAGCTTCGCGTGGAGCGTCTCGGACACCAACCGAGCCCCCATCGTCGCCAACCCGGGGAACCGGAGTTCTGCCGAGGGTGCGGTGATCTCGATGCCGGTGAGCGGGTCCGATCCCGACGGTGACACACTCACCTGGTCGGCCTCGGGTCTTCCCACGGGGCTATCGATCTCGCCGTCGACCGGAGTGGTGTCGGGCTCGATCTCCTACGCGGCCTCGCCGGCATCGCCGTTCGACGTGATCATCCGCGCCACCGACGATGGCGCGCCGACCCGGTACACCGAGGTTTCGTTCTCGTGGACGGTTGACGACACCAATCGGCCGCCGACCATCGTCGATCCGGGCGTGCAGAACGGTGCCGAGGGCCAGGCGGTCACTCTGCCCATGACGGGCTCTGATCCGGACGGTGACGGACTCACCTGGTCCGCCACGAACCTCCCGACGTCGCTGGTGATCGACCCCGTGTCGGGTTCGATCCAGGGTTCTCTGGGGTTCACGTCGGCGGGAACCAGGACGGTCACTGTGCGGGCGACGGACAACGGCATCCCGAGCCTGTACGGCGAGGTGTCCTTCTCGTGGACGGTAGGTGACACCAATCGCGCCCCCACCCTGCAGAATCCGGGCGATCAGACC
>JAZDHM010000015.1:0-3745 GCA_043805935.1 Actinomycetota bacterium | reverse complement strand
GACCGTGGCCAGCCCGGCTCCGATCAGGTGGATGGCGGTGTGCCACAGGGTGAGGTCGACGGCGAGCAGGGCGCCCGCCGCCAGCGACAGCAGCCGGGCGCGGGCCGGCCGGCCGTCACCCACCAGCGCCCGCACCACGAGCAGCAGCGGGATGGCGTAGAGGGCCCGGAAGAACGCCGCCGTCGTCGGCGACACGTCGGCGAGCCGGATGAAGATCGCCGAGAAGGAGATGGCGACGATCCCTGCCAGGGCGCGGAGACGGGTCACCCGGGCACGGTAGCGGTGGCCCCCGAACCGGCCTCGATCCCCATCGCTACTATCGGTGTCGGAGTCGGTCACCGAGGGTGCGGGGCGGTCGATGGGTTCAAACGGGTTTGTGCGTTTCCTGGTGGCGGTGACCGCCGTCGCCCTGACTGGTGCCGCCGCCGGCGGCGTAGTGCTCACCCTGCAGGAGGGCGCCTCCACCCCAGGCCGGGTCGAGTACACGGTCGGGCGTCTCTCCGGGACGGTGGTACTCGAAGCGGCCGACGACCCGGGGCCGGGGCCGTTCACCGATCCGGTGGCGGTCGAGATGGCTCTCGACCCGCTGCTCCTCCCACTGCCTCCGCTCAACGCCGACGCCATCGAGTCACCCCATCACCGCAATTCCGCCGCCGACCTCCTCGCCGCAGGGACCTTCGGCCACCGGCTGGTGGAGTTGCGCCGGTCCGGGACGCGCCTAACCGTCGCGGTCGTCACCGGTGTCGGGCAGGAGACGCTGGACCACGGCGGGGTGCTCGGCGACCTCAGCGATGCCGACGGCGACGGCGTCGACGACGACGGCAGGTTCACGCTCGCCGCCATCGACGGCTCGGCGGTGTGTGTGCGTCTCCCGGTGCCCCGGCTGCTGGTCGAGGCCCAGGGGGGGCAACGCGACGGAGACGTCCCGGCCAGCGGTTACTGGTGGAGCCCGTACGGCCCGTGCGGCGCTCCCGAGTCGCTGCCGACCGGCTCGGAGCTCCACGTGGGGACGACACCGGGGGTGTACGGCGCGTCACGCGCCGGCGAGGTATGCGACGTCGGTTCCCTGGCCGCCCAGCTCGGCGCCGACGGCCTCACGCTGGAGGCCTGGGCGACGCCACTGGCGGTCGACGCCGCCACGCATCTCGAATACCTCGATGCGCTCACTCCGGTGGTTCTGCTGCGGGACACGACCGTGATCGACCATCTCCTCCAGGGAGGCCGGATCGTCTCGCGTTCGGCGATCCTCGAACGGGGGACCGCGGTGCTGGTGGACGGGACCGGCGTGCCCCGGGTGCGCTGCGTGTCGGGATCACCGCTGCGCACGGCGGCGCCGATCCCCGCCGGGGTGGTCGTCGAGGGCGCCCTGTGGGACGGCTTCTCCCTTGCCCAAGTGCAGACCATCCCGGCCGCCGTGCGGGCGACCAGCCAGTTCGTGCTCGTCGACGTGCGTACCGGGCTGGCCCTGCACCGCGCCCCGGGGATCACCGGAGCGCTCGCCAGGCTGGCCGGGCCGCTCTACCCGCCGGCCAGCGGATGAGCGCGTTCCCGCTCGCGAGCCGATAGCCTCCACCCGTCTCCGGAGAGGGTGCCCGTTGGATTTCGCCGATTCGCTCGAGCACGAGGCGTTCCGCCGCGTCATCAGGGACTTCGCCGAGGCGGAGATCGCCCCGTTCTCCGAGGCGTGGGACAGGACCGAGACGTTCCCCGTCGAGGCGGTGCGCAGGATGGGCGAACTGGGTCTCTTCGGCCTGATCTTCCCCGAGGAGTACGGGGGCGCCGGGGCGGACCTGACGACGCTGTGCATCGCCATCGAGGAGATTGCCCGCGTCGACTCGTCCGTGGCGATCACGCTCGAGGCGGGCGTCGGTCTCGGGGCGAATCCGCTGTACCGGTTCGGGACCGAGGCTCAGAAGAGCCGGTGGCTGCCCGACCTGGTGCACGGGCGGAGGCTGGCCGCCTTCGGGCTCACCGAACCCGACGGGGGGTCGGACGCCGCCGACACCCGAACCAAGGCCGAGCGCGACGGGGACGAGTGGGTGATCAACGGCGCCAAGGCCTTCATCACCAACTCGGGCACGGAGATCACCTCGCTGGTCATGGTCACCGCCCGCACAGGGCCGGACGCGGTCTCGGTGCTCATCGTGCCCGCCGGGACGCCCGGCCTGGTGATCGAGCCCGGCTATCGCAAGATGGGGTGGAAGGCATCGGACACGCACGGGATCCGTCTCGAGGATTGCCGGGTGCCTGCCGACCACCTGCTCGGCCCGGAGGGGCGCGGTCTGCGCCAGTTCCTGTCCATCCTCGACGAGGGGCGCATCGCCATCGCCGCACTCTCGGTGGGGGTCGCCGCGGCGTGCCTGGAGCACAGTGTGCGGTACGCCGAGCATCGCACCGCCTTCGGCCGGCCGATCGGCTCCAACCAGGGGGTGGCCTTCCCGATCGCCGACATGCGGGTGGCCGTGGAGGCCGCCCGGCTGCTCACCCAGCGGGCGGCGTGGCTGCGCGACACCGGCCGGGAGTTCCGGGCGGCGGCGGCCATCGCCAAGCTCCACGCGTCGGAGGCGGCGGTCACCGCCACCAGGATCGCCACCCAGGTGTTCGGTGGCGCCGGCTTCGTCGACGCCACGCCGGTCTCCCGGTTCTATCGGGACGCCAAGGTGCTGGAGATCGGCGAAGGGACCAGTGAGATCCAGCGACTGGTGATCGCTCGAGACCTCGGTCTGCCGGTGTGATCCCCGGGCCGACACTCGGGTAGGGGGCTTCCCGGATAGCCGGGCGACGCCTCCCTCGGTACGGTGACGGTGGAGGTGTCCCATGGTGGCTCTGGTTCCCATTCTCGTGATCGTGGCCGTCGTCCTCGCCTTCGCCAGGTGGCAGATGCGGCGGGGGCGGGTGGCGGGAGCGGAGGCGTGGCGCCGTGCGCCGTTGGATGGACCCGTGACGGAGAAGCCGGCCGTCGGGCATGCCGGGGCTCCTACCGGGTTCGGTGGCCTGGCCCCCGACCTGGCCCGCTGGGTTGCGGCCGGAGTGATCAGCGCCGACCAAGCGGACGCCATCGTCGCCCTCGAGCGTGGAACGACCGGACGGGGTGGAACGGGTGGTGAACGGCGGGTGTCGCTGCTGGCGGAGGCCCTCGGCTACGTGGGGGCGGTGCTGGCTCTCGCCGGTGCCGGCGTCGGGCTCGGGCAGTCGTGGGAGGACTTACCGGTGTGGGCTCGGCTCGGCATCCCATCGACGGTCACCGCTCTGCTCGTCCTGGGGGGATTCCTGCTCCGCAAGCAGGAGGAGCCGGCCTTCCGGCGGCTGATGAGCGGGCTGTGGATGCTGTCGGTGGGGACCGCCGGCTGGGCGTTGGGCGTCCTCGGGGCCGACGTGGCCGACCTCGAGGAGGAGTCGGTCGCCCTCCTAATCGGGACTGGGTGCTCCGTGCTGGCGGCGTCGCTGTGGCTGGCCCGCCGGTTTGGTTTCCAACAGGCCGCTCTCTTCGCCTCACTGCACCTGTTGATGACTTCCGGGATCCTGTCGTTCACCGCGGATGACTCCCCGCCCATGTGGTGGTTTGCGGCTGCGGTGTGGTTGCTGGGAGTGACGTGGGCCTGGCTGGGGTGGCGCGACGTCATCGCACCGTCCTGGCTGGCGGTGGCGCTCGGCTGCATGGGGGCGGTGATCGGGCCGGCGTTGGGTCTCGGGGACTACGAGTGGCTGCTCGCCCCGGCACTGGTCACCACCGGTGCGCTCATGG
>JAZDHM010000014.1:0-4068 GCA_043805935.1 Actinomycetota bacterium | reverse complement strand
CCCTCGGTCATGTAGGGGTTGAAGCCGGTGTTGCGGTTGTACCACCCGCGCCGCTCGGCGGCCTCCATGGACAGCACCACCGCCTGGTCGTAGGTCCCGGCGACCAGCACCACCGAGGCGCCGAATACGAGCAGCTGGGTGATCTTCGCCTGAGGGGCGCTCTCGGGCACGAAGATCACCGCCCGGGTGCCGGCGGCGGCGCACATCCCGGCCAGGGCGGCGGCGGCGTTGCCGGTGCTGGCGGTGGTGATCGTGTCGATGCCCGCCTCCGCCGCCTTGACCACCGCCATGGCCGAGGCGCGGTCCTTGAGCGAGGCGGTGGGCTGGCGGCCCTCGTCCTTCACCCAGACCCGCCCCAGCCCGGCGGCGGCGGCGAGGCGGGGGGCGTCGACGAGGGGTGTCGACCCCACCAGGATCGGCGGCGCCAACGCAGCGTCGTCGACCGGGAGGAGCGGCAGGTACCGCCACATCCCGGGAAGCGACGGGAGCGTCTCCGGCGACCAGTTCCGGGCGATCGCCGCATGGTCGTACTCGACGTCGACCACGCCCTCGCGCCCGTGGTCGGGGCAGACGTAGGCGATCTCGTCGGGACGGTACGAGCGCCCGCACACCAGGCAGCGGAGACGGAGCACGGCGCTCAGGGGAACCCCCTCACATGGTCAGGGCCATGACGGCCTTCTGGACGTGCAGCCGATTCTCCGCCTCGTCGTAGACCACGCTCTGAGGCCCGTCGATCACGGCGTCGGCGACCTCGATGCCGCGGTCGGCGGGTAGGCAATGCATGTAGATCGCCCCGTCGGCGGCCATCGCCATCCGGCGCTCGTCGGCGATCCAGTCCGTGTAGCGCTTGGAGATCTCCGCCGAAGCGGCGAGGTCTTCGGTCTCGAGCATGCATCCCCAACTCTTCGGGTACACCACGTCGGCTCCCCGGAAGCCGGCGTCGAAGTCCTCGAGCACCTCGAAGGACCCGCCGGCGGCGCGGGCGTTCGCCTCGGCCTGGACCACGTATTCGGGGAACAGGCGGAATTCGGGCGGGCGGGTGAGACGGACGTTGGCGCCGTAGCGGGTGAGCAGCAGGATCAGGCTGATCGGCACGCTCATCGGTTTCTGGTAGCTGGCGGCATAGGCGTAGCTGACATCGATGGTCAGGCCCCTGGGGTCGCCCTTCTCCTCGATGATCGTCAACAGGTCGGCGAGCGCCTGGAACGGATGGAACCGGTCGCATTGCATGTTGAACACCGGGACCCGCGACGCCGCAGCCACGTCGCGCAGGTACTGGTTGCCGATCCCCCAGTCGACGTGGCGGATGGCGATGCCGTCGTTGTATCGGCCGAGGATCTCCCCGATCTCCTTGGCGGTGTCGCCGTGGGCGATCTGGGTGGTCTTCGACTCGATGAACTGGGCGTGGCCGCCCAACTGTGCCATCCCGGCCTCGAACGAGGCGCGCGTCCGGGTGCTGGAGAAGAAGAACAGCATCGCCAGCACCTTGTCCTCGAGGAGGGCGTGGGGCTCACCCAGGGCACGGCGCCGCTTCAGGTCGAGGGCCACCTCCAGCACGGAGTCGATCTCGCCCTTGGTCCATTCCTGGGCAGTGATCATGTCTCGACCGCGCAGTCCGGTGCGCATCACTCCCCCTTCATTCGGTGGCGCCCATCACGAGGGCCAGCAGGGCCATCCGCATCACGACACCGTTGAAGGCCTCTTCCCAGTAGCGGGCGTGCCGGGTGGCGTCGACGTCTTCGGGAAGCTCGTCCATCCGCGGTAGCGAGTGCAGGATGATCGCGTCACTCGGTGCCTGGCGGAGCAGGTCTCTGGTGACGCGGTAGTTCTCCGGCGTCAGGCCCTTGTCGCCACCTGCTTCGTCGCGGCTCTTGGTGTAGTCGGCTTGGACGACCGGCTCCATGTAGATCACGTCCGCCTCGCCGATCGCCTCGCGCACGTGATCGACCTCGCGGAACACCAGGCCCCGGTCGGCCAGCTCCGCCTTGAACTCGGGGGTGAGCGACATGTCGGGCGGCGACACGAACACGGCCTCGACGTCGAACTGGGTGAGGGCGTACCCGATCGAGTGCATCGTCCGCATGCGCATGTCACCGATGCACAGGAAGGTCAGGCCGTCGATGGTGCCCTTCTCCTTGAGGACCGTGTAGAGATCGGTGAGCACCTGAGTGGGGTGCTCGCCCCACCCGTCGCCGGCGTTGATGACCGGGACGCTCGCCCACCGCGCCGCCTCGGCCGGGGCACCCTGCTGGAAGTGGCGCATCACGATGGCGTCGCCGTAGTACTCCAGCATGTGGACGGTGTCCTTGATCGACTCCTGGTAGAAGTCGCCGGCCCGGGTCATGCGGGGGTCGGAGAAGCCGAGCACGTGGCCGCCGAGCCGATGCATCGCCGCCTCGTGCGCCAGTCGGGTGCGGGTCGATGGCTGGTAGAAGGCGGTCACCAGCGTCTTGTGCGCCAGCAGGTCGCTGTTGCGCCGCGACCGGGCGATCGGCTCCAGATCCTCCGCCACGCCGAATACCTGCATGAACTCGGCGTGCTCGAAGTCCTTCAAGGACAGGATGTCACGACCGGCGAAGCTTCGCATTCCAGGAACCTCCCTCGACGTCTCGGACACTGCCCCGCAGAGCGCATACCACCCTCTACCCTCGGAAGTCGCCGAGGCACGGCCGAAAGACCCGGACGGGATGAGCGGGCGTCCCATAGAGTCGCCTTGTGTCCATCGCCAACGTGTCGGCCTTCCTCCGGCCCACCGACCTCGAGACCGCCTTCGCGGCCGTGGCCAACGGGGCGATCCCGGTGTCGGGCGGCACCGACGTCATCCTCCACCAACCGGCGGCGCCCACCTCCCTCGTCGATCTCACTGCCCTCCCGATGTCGGGGATCTCCGCTGCGAGCGGCGCAATCACGATAGGGGCCACCACCACCCTGTCGCAGATGCTCGAAGACCCGAGCCTGGCCGTCGCCGCCGACGGCGTCATCGCCGAGATGCTTCGCGCCGTCGGGTCGCCCCTGCTGCGGAACCGGGCCACCATCGGCGGTCATCTCGCCAGGGGCCGGCTCTCCGACGTCATCCCGGTTCTCCTCGCCCTCGATACCGGCGTCTCCTGGTACGACGGCAGCCATCACGCCGGCCCCCTCGCCGGCTTCTACGCCTCGGGGACGCACCGAACCCGGATGATCATCACCACGGTGACGATCCCCGCCCCGCGCCGGCCGTCGGCCGCCGCCTTCCGCAGGTTCTCCCAGACGGCGTTCGACCTCCCGATCCTCAACTGCGCCTGCCGCGTCGATCTCGCCGACGACGGCATCCTCGTCGCCGCCGCCCGGGTCGTCGTGGGCGAAACCCCCGCCCTGGGGGCGTCGGTCGCCGACGCCGAGGTCGTGCTCCGCGGCCACCCGCTCGTTCCATCAGCGATCGCCTCCGCTGCGGCAATCGCCGCCGCCGAGATCCCCGCCCGCGACGACGACCGGGCCAGCGCCGAGTACCGCCGTGCCCTGGCCGAGGTGCTGGTCCGGCGATGCCTCGGCGAGATCGGAGCGAGGCTGCCGTGATCCTCGAATTCACGATCGACGGGGTCGAGACCGCGGCCGAGGCCGACCCCGGCGAGAGCCTGATGGACGTGCTCCGTCGCCTGGGCCACACCAGCGTCAAGAACGGTTGCGACCGCGGCGACTGCGGCTCGTGCGCGGTGCTCGTCGATGGGCGGGCCGTGAACGCCTGCCTGGTGTTCGCCGCGCAAGTCGACGGCGCCGTGATTGGCACGGTCGAGGGGCTGGCCGTCGACGGCGAGCTCCACCCCCTGCAGAGTGCCGCCCTCGACGGCTCGGCGGTGCAGTGCGGCTTCTGCACGCCCGGGATGCTGATGGTGGCCGTCGACCTCCTGTCGCGGAACCCCGAGCCCGACGAGGCCGACGTGCGCAGCGCCCTGTCCGGCTCGTTCTGCCGCTGCACCGGCTACGTCAAGCCGGTCGAGGCGATCCTCGCCGCGGCCGCCGCGCTCTTGGAACGACGATGAGAGACAAGTTCCAGGTCGTGGGGACGAGCGAGCGCAAGATCGATGGCCG
>JAZDHM010000013.1:0-2665 GCA_043805935.1 Actinomycetota bacterium | reverse complement strand
GCGATCACATCGGGACCAGGAGTGCCGTCGAGGACGTCGGCACCAGCTGTACCCACAATCGTTGAAGGCGTCCCGTGACACACCGGAGTCGTCCGAGGAGCATGGGGAGTACCACCTGCCTCGCCGACGGTCAGGGCGACGACAAACAAGGCAAAGACTGCGACAACTCCCATCCGCGATGGCGACCGCATCAAGCGAAACCTACATCCCGTCGAAGGACCCCGCGGGAGCGGAAGCCTTGGTCGGCCCGGCAGGAGTCGAACCCTCGCCCCACCAACCCCACCAACACGACCCCACGCAGTGGACACGCCCCAACGCCACAACCAGAACCCCATGGCGACGAACAATGGCGCGACCCGAGACGATGTTCGATTCCGAGCAGGAATCGAACGTCGGGAACAAGACCTTGGTGGGCCCGGCAGGAGTCGAACCTGCGTCTGACGGATTATGAGTCCGCTGCTCTGACCGGCTGAGCTACGGGCCCGGGGCGATTGTATGAGGACACCCTTCCGCCCGCCCACTGGTCAGAGTTCGCGCCGCCGCAGCTCCTCGTGGAGCCCCTCCGACGAGTAGCCCATCAGCGTGGCGTCCCAGGGCCGGCTCGCCGGTTCGATCGGCGTGTCCCGCCCCAGCAACTCGGCGATCCCGTCGCGCAGGGTGCGCGCCCATGCCCTGCCGGAAGCGGTCCCGTGCATGCTGAGCGTGCCGTCGGTGTTGACGAGGTACACCCGGGCCTCGGGTTGCGGATTGCCGCGCGACCCGTGTTCCCCGTACACGAGCAGCACGCAGGGGGCTTCGACGTCCTGGATTCCGCCGGTGGCGATGAAGGCGCCTTCATACGCCCATCCCCCGGCCTGAGCGGTGTCGATGGCCTCCACGACCTTGGCCCAGTTCTTGAGCCGGGCGTCACCGACCAGCGGCACCTCGATGGCGACGGTGACGCCCGATGTCATGCGATGCACCCTACCGGGCGGCACCGACGGGCCGGCCGAGTCGGATGGCTCCATCACGACCCGACCGGATCACGTCGCAACCGCTGTGGACTCACCCGGTGACGGTCACCGTTCCCTGCATCCACGGGTGTGGGGTGCAGAAGTACGGGTACACACCGGGCTCGGTGAACGTCATCGTGAAGGTGGCCCCGGGATTGAGGAAGTCCGAGCCGAACTTCCCGTCCCGAGTCCCGACGTTGCCGTCCGAGGTCCCGGAGGTGACCGTGTGCACCTGGGTGTCGCCATTGGTCCAGCGAACCGTGGTGCCCACCGCCACGGTCAGATCCTTGGGGTCAAAGGCCCGCTCCGCATTCGCCGGGTCGAAGGCCCCCGGGGTGATCGCCACGTCGGTCACCGCCCCGACGGTGGTGGTGGTCATCCCATGTCCCGTGTCCTCGCCGCCCCCCTGCTGGATCACGCCGAAGATCTCGGGGTTGGCTTCGCCATCGATGACGATCGTCCCCAGCGCCCCCTTGTAGAACGTCCTCACCAGGGCGTGATCCACCAGGATGACCGTCGACGGCACCAAGGCGTCGATCTCCACCACCGTGCCGCCGCCGGCGACGATGAGCGTGGATTGCGACCCGCGAATCGCCCGATTCGCCTGATGAGTGGCTCCCTCGGGGTACACCAGATCCCAGTGAGAACCGATCGGATGGAAGTTCGAATCCAGGTTGAGGCCCTCGTTCACGAAGTAGATGCGCCCTCGTTCCCCGACATTCATGCGGAGAGTGTTGTCACCGGCGATGGCCCCGGTGCGCCCGTTGAACGTGACGTACCGGGGCTCCGCCAAGCGGAGGGATTCGTTGTCGAACGGCGCCAGTCCATTGGCGTCGGGCTCCCCGACGTACCACTCGCTTTGCATGATCGCCCACTCGTGGGCAACCGTCGGAAGGGGGACCTCGGGGTCGACGATGAACATGCCGTACATGCCATGGGCGATGTGCACCGGAACGTCGCCGTATGCGCAGTGATACATGAAGGCGCCGGGGTACAACAGACGAATCTGGACGATGGCGGTGTCACCCGGGTTGACCGTGAGCGCTGCGGCTCCCCCGCCCTGGCCGGTCACGGCATGGAAGTCGATGTTGTGGGGATTGTGGTTCCCGGGGAGGTTGGTGAGCGTGATGTTGACCGCGTCACCCACCCGGCCCCGCAAGACCGGGCCGGGAGAACCGCACACGACCTGGGTGTCGCCCTCGACGCGGAAGCCCCACATCTCCGTCGAGACGTTGTTTGCCGGATCGAGCGGGCACACACCCTCGACGACTTCGATGTGGACGTCGATGACCCGCTGGTCCGATCGCGTGACCGGCGGCGGGACATTCGGGGCGTAGGCGACGTGCACCTCGTCGGCAGGCGCCGGCTGCAGGGAGGTGATCGGGGTCAACTCGGGGCGGATGCTCTGATCCACGGGGTAACCGGAGGCCCCGCCGGCCGCGCCCCCTTCGGCGGCGACGATCTCCCGCACGTCTGCGGCCGACAGGTCACCGCGGTGGGAGATGATGGTGGCGGCCATCATCGCAATCACGGCAAACAGCAGGGCCGCCTGCCACGCCTTGTACCAGAATCCGTCGTTCATCCCCGTTGCCTTTCCTTCGCGCGTCGCTCGTGCGGGCGGGGCGCCCTGGTCGAATGAGCGTCCAACGGGCCGCCCCAGACCCGCCGCCCGC
>JAZDHM010000012.1:0-42361 GCA_043805935.1 Actinomycetota bacterium | reverse complement strand
CCCGCTGAGAAAGCCCCACACCATCGACAGCACGACGGCGTCGGGGCCGTAGAAGAACCAGGCCAGGGCGGCGACCAGCGGCACCTGGATGACGGCAGAGAACACGACCGCGAGATTCAGCTGGGCACGCGACGACACCGCCGACACGAGCGGGATCGGCGCCAGCGTCGCCACTGCCGCGAACACCACGAGGGCCAGGTCCCCGGTGGTGAGGGCGGTGAACGCCGCCACCGGGATCGCCATGAGCACGGCGACGCGGGCGTCGAACAGGTTGGAGGCGAGGTAGCCGAAGAGAGCCGCCGGGAGGAGGAACCCGAGCTCCACCCGGTCTCGGGCGACGAGGGCCGGCACCCGGGAGGCGATGGCGGCCAGTACGACGAGCAACCCGAACAGGCCAACCATCTTGGGGCGCCGCCAGTAGTCGGCCGTGACCCTCCCCAGGAAGACCATCGCCAGCAACACCACGAGGATGGCGATGGCTCCAAGCGCGCGGACCGGCGCCACCGGCTCCCCGACGACGCGCAGCTCCAGCTCATCGATCGCCTGCAGCTGCACGGCCTCGACCCGCTGGCCGAGGTCGACGATCAGCTCCCCGGCCGCGTACGACTTGACCTGTTCGGCCACGGCATTCTGTGCCTCGAGCCGGGCGGCCTGGGTGGCGTTCTCGTCTTCGAACTCGTTCGCCTGGAGCGACACCGACAGCAGGTCGGCGACGGCGTTCTCCACGGCGGTCCGCATGTCCTCGGGGATGAGGACGAGCGGGCGCGGCGAGGTCACCAGCCGGCCCTTGATCGACGCCAGCTCGGTCGACCTGATCCCGTCCAGCAGGTAGGACTCGGCGGTGTCGAGCGCCGCCCTCTGGGCGATCGGGAGCAGCTGGTCGCTCACGGCCAGGTCGCGATCGGCGTTGACCAACCCGACCATGGCTTCGATCGTCGTGTCCCGCAACAGGGGGTGGAGCACCTCCAGCTGGGCGATCTGCTCCTCGACCGGCGGCGGCTCGGGAGGGACGGTGGTGGTCGTGGTCGCCAGCGTGGTGGTGGTCGTCTCCCCGGGCGTCGTCGTCTCCGACGAACCTTCCGAGGTCCCGGTGGTTCCGGCGGTGGTGGTGGTCGCCTGGGTGGTCGACGGCGTGATCGAGTCGGGGTCCTCCACCTCGATCACCACCGGCTCGGCCGCCTTGCGGACGTCCGCGAAGAATTCGGCGATGCTGGCGAGCACGGTCTCGGTGACCTGGGTGTCACCCGAGTAGACGTCCTCGACCGCGGCGGCGGCGGCGGCCTTCTGCCGCTCCGTCTCGTCGACGTCGGGCACGTCCACCTTCACCGTGGCATAGAACGCCTGGGGGGCCGGCTCGCCCACGCTCAGCACGATCGGCGCCGGCCCGGGGTCGCGGCCGATCACCAGAGCCAGGACGGTGGCCACCAGGGTGGCGGCGATGATGCCGGTCTTGGCCATCGACGAGAGCCGCGAGGCGATCCTCATTCCGGCCTCTTGGTCCGCTCGTCGTACATGCGGTACGCCTCCACGATCGTGGCGACGATCCGATGGCGGACGACGTCTTCGGCGCCGAGGGTGATGAAGGCCACCCCGGGGATGTCCCCGAGCACGTCGCCGACCTGACGCAACCCCGACGCCTTGCCGCTGGGCAGGTCCACCTGGGTGACGTCTCCGGTGATCACCATCTTCGAGTTGAACCCGAGACGGGTGAGGAACATCTTCATCTGCTCCGGCGACGTGTTCTGGGCCTCGTCGAGCACGACGAACGCGTCGTTGAGGGTCCGGCCGCGCATGTAGGCGAGGGGGGCGATCTCGATGGTGCCCCGCTCCATCAGGCGCTGAGTCTCGTCGGGCCCGAGCATGTCGTACAGCGCGTCGTACAGAGGGCGCAGGTAGGGGTCCACCTTGGCGGCGAGGTCGCCGGGGAGGAACCCGAGTCGCTCGCCCGCCTCCACCGCCGGCCTGGTGAGGACCAGCCTGGTCACGGTCCCGGTCTGCAGACCGGCCACGGCGAGGGCCATCGCCAGGTAGGTCTTGCCGGTCCCCGCCGGGCCGATGCCGAACACGACGGTGTTGCGGCGGATGGCGTCGAGGTACCGCTTCTGGTTGAGGGTCTTGGGGTGGATCACCTTGCCCCGGCCGACCGTCACCCCGTCGCTGAACACCGCCGACGGGCTGGTGATGTCGGCCTTGACCAGCTCGATCACCCGCTGGACGCGGTCGGCGTCGAGCGTCTGGCCTTCGCGCACCAGGACCAGCAGCTCCTCGAGCGTCGTCTTGACCAGCCGGGTCGTGGCGTCCGGGCCGCTGATCCGCACCTCGTCCCCGCGGGCGACGATCTGGGCGTCGAGGTAGGCGTCCTCGACCAGGCGGAGGAACGCGTCGCGCTCCCCCAAGAGGGCCAGCATGAAGTGGTCACCGGGGACGCGGAACGTGACCTCGTTGAGAGAGGCTTGCGTCAAAGGAATCCTCGATGCGAGGGAAGCATGGAGAGGAGTCAGTATACCGCCGGCGGGCACCAGTCCCGGGCGATCACGCCTCGCTGGTGAGACCCGCCTCGCGGAGGCGCTCGGAGAACGCCTCCTCGGACTGGTCGATGAGCAGGGCGAGCAAACGCAGGTCGTCGCGGCGGATGGTGAGGACCTTGCCGTTGAAGTCCTGACGCATCATCTGGATCGAACGGAGGAAGCGGGTGAAGATCACCGACTCCGTCCCCGACAGGCGCTCGAGGCGGTTGAGGTCGATGGTCACACCACCACTCGGCAACGGCTCCATCGTGCGCTTGCCGGATTCGTCCTGCGGCATGAACTGCGAGATCGGCACCTGGAAGAACTGCGAGAGGCGCTGCAGCCTCGGCAGCGACAGGCTGCGCTCCCCCCGCTCGTAGGCGCCGACAACGGCCGCTTTGAACTCGCCGTTGGAGAGCCGCTGGACGTCCTGGAGGGACAGTCCCCGCTGGCGGCGGATCGAGCGGACCCGTCCCCCCACCAGCTCGTTGTAGGTCGCGGTCACGGCCTGGCTACTCCCTCCACCGGAGCCCTCACGACACCGCCGAGTGTTCGACGGGAACGCGCTCCGCACACACTAGCGGGCGCCCCCGGGCATATCCAGCGCGTCGGGCGCACCGCCTCACGTCTTGCGCCGGCGCTTTCGAGATGATCCCGCCGGGACCTCGCCGGAGGCGGCGGCAAATGCCCGCAGCGCCTCCTCCTGGGAGGCCGACAGGCGGGTGGGCACGTCGACGATCACCTCGACGAGCAGGTCACCCCTCCCCCGTCGCTGCAGGCGGGGCATGCCCTGTCGGGAGAGCTTGAACACGGTGCCGGGCTGGGTGCCCGCCGGGATGTCGATCTCGATCCCCTCGCCGTCGACCGTAGGCACCGAGACCCCGATCCCGAGCGCCGCCTCGGCCAGGCCGAGATGCACGCGGTGGACCAGATCCGCCCCGTGGCGGACGAAACGCGGGTCGGGTTCGACGCGCACCTCGACGTAGAGGTCACCCGAGCGCCCGCCCGGCTCACCGGCGGCGCCCTTCCCGGGGAGCCGCATCCGGGCGCCGTCATCGATCCCCTCGGGGATGTCGACGGACACCGCGACGTCCCGGGTCAGCGAGCCGGCCCCCGAGCACTCCGGACAGGGGTCGGTGACGATCTTGCCGCGGCCCCGGCATCGATCACATGCCGCGATGGTCATCGTCGCCCCGAGGATCGTCTGACGGGTGATCCGAACCGAGCCATGGCCGGCGCAACGGTCGCACGTCTGGAGGGCCGCGCCCGGCGCCGAGCCCGAGCCGGAGCACAGCGAGCACACCACGGGAGCCCGATAGGAGACCTCCCGGGAGGTTCCGGTGGCCGCTTCCACCAGCGTCACCGACGTGCGCACCGCCACGTCCCTCCCCTGGGCCGGACCCCGGGCGACACCCCCGAATGGCCCGAAGCCGCCGCCGAAGAATCGGCTCAGCACCTCGTCGATGCCGGCGAAGGAGGAGAACAGGTCGCCCAGATTCACCGTGTCGCCGCGGTCGTAGGCATTGCGGCGCTGCGGATCGGAGAGCACCTCGTACGCCTCGGCGATCTCGCGAAAGCGCGCCTCGGCGGCCGGATCGCCGGGGTTGGCGTCCGGATGGGTCTCCCTGGCGAGACGGCGGAAGGCGCGCTTGATGTCCTCCTGGGAGGCGTCGCGCGGCACCCCGAGGGCGGCGTAGAAGTCGGTGGCCATCAGGGTGCCAGGCTGTCGCCGAGGGCCTCGGAGACCTCTTCGACCACCCGGATCACCCGCCCGTAGTCCATCCGCAGCGGGCCGAGCACCCCCATCCGGCTCCGCCCTCCGCCCACCGTGTACGGGGCGGACACGACGGCGAGGTCCTGTTCGGAGGCGTGGATCTCGGGGCCGAGCCGCACCGTCGTGCCCTCGCCGGAATCGTCGAGCAGCTGCAGGACCGTCGCCTCGCGCTCGAGCAGCCCCAGGATGCGATGGAGCTTGGCCAGGTCCTCCCAGAGCTCGACCATGCGGCTGGTGCCCCCGACGTAGATGTCCCGCCCGGCGTCGGCGGAGTCGGCGACTGCCTCCAGCGCCCGGGCGACCAGCGAGCGAGCCGCCGGTGCGAGCCCGGCCAGGTCGGGCACCTCGGGATCGTCGGCCAGTGGCTTGCCGGCGAGACAGGCGACCAGGGCCTGGTGGGCGTCGTCGACCTCGCCGGGCGTGACCGGCACCGTGAGCTTGATCACCGACTCGTGCACCCGCCCGCCGTCGCCGACGAGGACCAGCAGCACGACGCCCGGTTCGACGCCGAGCAGGTGGACGTCGCGCAGCACCCGGCCCCGCATCCCCGGCCCGAGCACCACCGCCGGGTACGACGTGACCTCGCTCAGCAGGTCCGAGGTCTCGCGCAGGACGCGGCCGAACTCGGTGTGATAGGAAGAGAAGAACCGGTCGATGCGCCCCCTGGTCGACGGACGCAACAGCCCCGGGGACAGGTGGTCCACGTAGTACCGGTATCCGCGGTCGGTGGGCACCCGGCCCGCCGAGGTGTGAGGCTTGGACACGTATCCCTCGCGCTCCAGGACCACCAGCTCGTTGCGGATCGTCGCTGAGGAGCAGTCCAGCCCCGACCGCTCCAGGATGGCGCGTGAGGAGACGGGTGCGCCTGTCTCGATGTGGTCTTCGACGAGTGCTCCGAGGATCGCCGCCTTGCGTTCGTCGAGCATCACGACCTCAGATTAGCAGGACTGCTAGCAGCGAACCGGGCCGAGTGCTAAGAGGGTGCGCAAATAGGTCGCGGGTCCCATCATGTTTTGGCTTGCCGACAAGCCGAAACATGATCCCGGAGCGACCCTATTTGCGTACCCTCTAAGTCGGGTGGAGTGCGAAGAGGGCCCGGGAGACCTCGTCCCCGAGCAGAGGCCGGACGACCCGGAGGCGATCCGGTGCAACCGCCAGGACCCCGGCGGCGACCAGACGGGCACCCGCCGGCGACCCGGCGAGCGCCACTCCGGCGGGCCCGGGCGTCACTCCTGCCGCCCGGCGAAGGCCGATGAGCACCCGCTCGACGTCGCGTTCCCAGGGCCCGAGCCGCTCCTCCCCGGAGCGGACCGTCGCCGGGGAGCGCTCGACGTACCGATCGACCCGGCGGACGTTCCACGACCGGGTCCCGCGGCGGTGCCGGTGGGCGCCGTTGCCGAAGGCGACGTACTCCCCCGCCGCCCAGGTCAGCAGGTTGTACCGGCAGGGGTGACCGGGGCGGGCGTAGTTGGAGGTCTCGTAGCGCACCATCCCGGCGGCCCCGGCGAGCGTCGCCGCAGCGAGGTACTTGTCGGCCTGGTCGTCGGGGTCGGGCGGCGGCCCGCCGGCGGCAACCGCCCGGCCGAAGGGTGTCCCGCGCTCGATGGTGAGGGCGTAGGTGGAGAGATGATCGATGCCGGCGTCGAGAGCGCGCTCCACCGATGCCTGCCAGGACGATGCCGTCTCCCCTACCGTTCCGAAGATCAGGTCGCCGTTCACCGACCCGAAGGCGGACCGGGCCGCGGCCAGCGCGGCATCGGCCTCCTCGGGTGTGTGCCGGCGGCCGAGGGTGGCGAGCACCGCCGGATCGAACGACTGCACCCCGAGCGACACCCGGTTGAATCCGGCGTCCGCCAGGCGCCGGGCCATCTCGGCGGTGAGGTCCTCAGGGTTGGCCTCGATGGACACCTCGGCGCCGGCGGCGAGGCCGAAACGGGCGGCGAGCGCGGCGACGACCCGCCCCAGCGCCTCGGGCTCCACGGAAGTGGGGGTTCCGCCACCGACGAACACCGCGTCGAGCGGGCGATCGAACGGCTCGTCAGAGGCGATCTCGGCGGCGAGTGCCTGGAGGTAGGGGGCGCGCAGATCGTCACGCCCCTCGATCACGGCGAAGTCGCAATAGGGGCACACCCGGCGGCAGAACGGGATGTGGGCGTAGGCGCCGACCCAGGCGGCGGCCTCGTCGGCCAGGCCCGGGTCGTCGGGCCGGACGGCGTCAGTCGGCATCGACCTGGAGGACGACGATGAAGGCTTCCTGGGGCACCTCCACCGACCCCAGCATCTTCATGCGCTTCTTGCCTTCCTTCTGCTTGTCGAGCAGCTTCTTCTTGCGGGTGATGTCACCGCCGTAGCACTTGGCGGTGACGTCCTTGCGCTTGGCCTTCACCGTCTCCCGGGCGATCACCCGAGAGCCGATGGCCGCCTGGATGGGGACATCGAAGAGCTGCCGCGGGATGATCCCACGGAGGCGCTCCACCAGCCGCTTCCCGTAGGCGTACGCCTTGTCCTTGTGGACGATCGCCGAGAACGCGTCGACCGGTGCCGAATTGAGCAGGATGTCGACCCGGACGAGATCCGAGGCGTCGTAGCCGTCCAGCTCGTAGTCGAGCGAGGCGTATCCCCTGGTGCGCGACTTCAGCTGGTCGAAGAACCCGAACACGATCTCCGCGAGGGGAACCCGGTACACGAGCTCCACCCGTTCGGGCGACAGGTACTGCATCGAGCCCATCGTCCCGCGGTGCTCGCGCAGGAGGTCCATGACCGTCCCGGTGAACTCGGTGGGCGTGATGATCATCACCCGGAAGAACGGCTCGCGGATCTCCCGCCGGGCGGTTGAATCGGGGAGGTCCTGGGGGCTGCGCACCTCGACCTCGCGCCCGTCGGTGAGCAGCACGTGGAAGCCGACCGACGGCGCGGTGGATACCAGGTCGAGCCCGTACTCGCGTTCCAGCCGCTCGCGGACGATCTCCATGTGGAGCAGACCAAGGAACCCGCACCGGAACCCAAAGCCGAGGGCGCGGGAGCTCTCCGGCTCCCAGGTGAGGGCGGCGTCATTGAGCCGGAGCCGCTCCAGGCCCTCGCGCAGCCGCTCGAACTCGTCACCGTCGGTGGGGAACAACCCGCTGAACACCATCGGCTTCGGCTCGTGATACCCGGGGACCGCTTTCGCCGCGGGACGATCGCGCCGCGTCACCGTGTCACCGACCCGGATCCTCCCGATCTCCTTGACCCCGGTGATGAGGTAGCCGACTTCGCCCGGGCCGAGTGAGGCGACCGGGACCGCCTTGGGCGTCAGCACGCCGACCTCGTCGGCGGGCAGGTCCTCCCCGCTGGCCATGAAGCGGAGCGGATCGCCGGTTCCGAGGGTCCCCTCCGACACCCGGAGGTAGCAGACCACCCCGCGGTACGAGTCGTAGTAGGAGTCGAACACCAGGGCGCGCAGCGGGTCGTCGGGCGAGCCCTGGGGAGCGGGCAGGCGGTCCACGATTGCCTCCAGCAGCTCGTCCACCCCCTCTCCCGTCTTCGCCGACACGCGCAGCACCGTGACGGGGTCGATACCGAGCACCGAGGCGATCTCCACCTCCACCCGGTCGGGATCGGCGGCGGCCAGATCGAGCTTGTTGAGGACCGGGATGATCTCCAACCCGCCCTCCACGGCCAAGTAGGCGTTCGCCAGGGTCTGCGCCTCCACGCCCTGGGCGGCGTCGACCAGCAGCACGGCCCCCTCGCACGCCGCCAGGCTGCGCGACACTTCGTAGGTGAAGTCGACGTGCCCCGGGGTGTCGATGAGGTTGAGGATGTAGTCGCCGCGGCCGGGCGAGTGGTAGTTCAGCCGCACCGCCTGCGCCTTGATGGTGATGCCCCGCTCCCGCTCCAGGTCCATCGAGTCGAGCACCTGGTCGCGCATCTCCCGGCTGTCGAGGGCATCGGTCCGCTCCAGCAACCGATCGGCCAGGGTGGACTTGCCGTGGTCGATGTGCGCGATGATCGAGAAGTTCCGGATCCGAGAGGTGTCCGACACGCTGCTCCGGTGGGGACGGATGGGCATTGTACCGTCGCGCGTCGGACTGCTATCGTTCCGCCGTTCCCCCACCTCACAGATCGTCTCGACATGGCCAACATCGCATCTCAGATCAAGCGCAACCGCCAGACGGTAAAGCGCAAGGCCCGCAACCAGGCCATCCGCTCCGAGCTGAAGACGCGCTCGAAAGCGACCGCCGCCGCCATCGCCGCCGGCGACGCCGAGGCCACCGGGACCTCCCTCCGCCTCGCCCAGCGGCGCATCGATTCCGCCGTCTCCAAAGGCGTCCTCCACAAGCGCACCGCCGCGCGTCAAAAGTCGCGCCTGACCCGCAGGGCTCGCCAGCTCAACGGCTGAGCCCGGCTCCCATCATGATGACCGACGGTCCCACGACCTGGCTTTCTCCCGCGGCTCACCAGAAGCTCGTCGAGGAGTTGCAGTACCTCACCACCGAGGGGCGCCACCGCATTGCCGAGCGGATCGCCGAGGCACGCTCCCACGGGGACATCCGCGAGAACGCCGACTACGACGCCGCCAAGAACGAGCAGGGGCTGTTGGAGGCGCGCATCCGCAAGATCCAGGCGAGCCTCGACACCGCTCAAGTGTCGGAGGCGGCCGCCGGCGACGTCGTCGAGGTGGGCACGGTGGTAACCGTGCGGCGGCCCGACGGCGGCGAGATGGACGTGTTCGTCGCACCCCAGGAGAACAAGCTGCCCGGCATGGTGCTCGCCTCCCCCTCCAGCCCGCTCGGGGCGGCGCTCCTCGGCACCCGCATCGGTTCAACGGTCTCCTACGAAGCCCCCGGCGGTATGTTCGAGGTGGAGATCGTCGCGGTGCGCCCGTTCGAGGGTTAGCCCGGCGCCGGCCGCCATCACGACGCGAGCGTCCCGGCGAACACCTGCCAGGCGAGGAGCGACTTCGCCACCAGGCTCAGGACCGCGTAGACGGTCTCCCCGTACACGTAGTCGAGCCATTTGCCGACCTTGCGGTATTGGAGCCACATGTTGACCGCGAAGCTGTTGAAGAACAGGAACAGCGACACGTAGATGGCGTACACGAAGGCCGGCGGCTGGGCGGCCACCCCCGGCGAGATCAGATAAACCCCGATCACGAGCCAGGGGACGATCCCGACGAGGGCACCCAGCCAGAACGGCGTCAGGCTGCCACCCGGGCGCTCGTAGCGCTCCTGGACGAGCCCGAACAGGATCATGGCGGCATTCACTCCAAAGATCGCCCCGAGAGCGGCCACGTCGGAGATCCCGGTGAGCATGGCGATGAGCACCACCATCACTGACGCGCTTATCGAGTACTCGAACCACCTGGCGTAGTTCCGGCCACCGGCGAGACCGGCGACATACCAGCGGAACACCCGCGGAGTGGCGATGGTGAGATGGGCGATCGCCGACACGAACAAGAACGCGGCAACCCCGGCGGCGAACGACACGTGGAACAGGGTCCGGGTGGTCACTAGCCCGCTTCCCGGAGGCCCCGCCATGAAACTCCCGGTGACCGGAAGGGCGAAACCGTTGCCGAGGGCGAGCACGACCACCCCCTGGGCGGCATGGAGCAGCCCGAGCATCCAGTTGATGCTGCGAAGGCGGGCGAGGCGGCTGGCGGGGATCTCGATCGTCATATGGTCGTCACGGCCGCCATGAACCACCAACTCCGCCGATCGATTCCCGAGTGTGCGCGCGGTCCATCGTGTCAGCGTCCTCGGGGCGAATACCACCGCGACAGGGCGACCGTGAGCCGCTCCATCGTCAGCCGGTGCAGCGCCTCCGGCGCCGACTTCAGGGTGGCGTCGGCCCGGGCGACGGCATCCAACGCCCGTCGCAGCTCCACGTCGGTTGCCGCCGTCCGCAGCTTCCACGCCTTGGTCACCGGGTAGTAGTCCGGCCGGGCGCCGATCCATGCCGCGAACACCTCGACCGTCGGCGCGGCCGCCGCCAGGGCACGCCGCCGGAGGTCGTTCTCGATGAACGTCAGGAGCGCCAGCGGGTGCCCGTGGGTGAGGAAGTCCGACAACCGTCGCAGCGCCTCCCCGGTGTCGCCGGCGGCGAGGGCGTCGGCGTAATGCCACATCGGTTCATCCGGCCGGTTGGAGAACCGGGCCGCCACCTCGGCACCGGTGATCGGGCCCTCGATCGAGGCAAGCTGGTCGAGCGCCTGGCCGAGGGAGGCGATGTCGGACCCGAACCGCTGCAGCAAGGTCGCGGTGGCCTCGCCGTCGAGGCGCATCTTCCGCTCCCGGGCCGTCCTGGCGAGCCACTCGGCGGCGTCCTTCTCGCGCATCTTCTGCACGGGGTGGACCTCGCCATCGGCCTTGACCATCTTCCCCAGCCTGCCCGGAATGGATCCGTCGGCGACGAACACCAGGACCACCGATTCGCCGTCGATGGCGGCGGTGAGGTCGACAACCACCTCCACCTCGGCCGCCTGCAGTTGGTGGGCGTCAACCACCATCACCCCGCGGCGGCCACCGAAGAGCGACCCACTCTGCAGGGCGGGGATCAGCCGCTCCACCTCGGGCCGGAGGGTGCCGTCGGATTCCTCGCCTGCGCCGCGGCCGGGAATGTCGAACCGGTCGATGTCGTCGACCCCCGCCTGCTCGAGCAGGTGCCGTGCCCGGTCCAGCATCTCCTGGCGCTCCCCCGGTCCCGCATCGTTGGGGCCGACGACCGCGTGGACGGGCTTCACCGTGCCGACGGTAGTGCGGCCGGCTCGTGCAGGGCGATCCGGTCGAGGCGGACCGTCACGGTGCCGTCACGGTCGGTGCGCATGACCGTCACCCCAGCCTCGGTGAGCGTCGCGATCACCGCCTCGGACGGATGCCCAACGTCGTTGGGGCCGACGCTGATCACGGCAAGGGAAGGGGCGCTCGCCGCCAGCCAGTCGAGGTCGCTGGTGATCGATCCCTGGTGCGGGACCTTCATGACGTCGGCGCGGACCGGCCCGAGGTCCTGCTGGGCGATGGCCTCGATGTCACCGGTGAACAGCACCGAGACCCCGGCGGCGGTGACCCGCACCACGATCGAACCGTCGTTGGGCGCGGCGTAGCGGCGCAGCGGGCCCAGCACCTCGAGGTCGAAGGCCCCGACCGTCGCGGTCGTGCCCAAAGCCGGTGTCGAGACCGCACCGCCGCCCGCCGCCACCTCGGCCACGATGTCGTCGAGCGGGGAGCCCTCCCCGAGCTGTTGCGGGTACCACAGCCGGTCCACCCGGGCGACCGCAGTGATCCCGACCAGGCCGGTGGTGTGGTCGGCATGGCGGTGCGACACTACGAGCAGGTCTACGTGGCGGATCCCCCGGGCGCGCAGGTAGTCGCGCATCACCGCCGGGTCGGGCCCGCCGTCCAGGACGATCACCTCCCCCGAGGGCCCGGTGATGATGGCGGCGTCTCCCTGGCCGACGTCGAGAAACGCCACGGTGGGCCCGTGGGGATGCCCGGCGGGGAGGAGGGAAGCGCCCACCGCCAGCACGCAGCCGATCGCCAGCAGCGGCCGCAGGGCGCGCAGCCGCCACCCAGTGAGGCAGCCCCCGGCGATGACGGCCACCCCGGCGGTGTGCAGCTGGGGAAGATCGGCCGCCCGGCGGGCCACCGCCAGAACGACGGCGGCCACCCGGGCCGCCGCCCGCACCACGGGGGCGATCCCGACCAGCGCCCCGGCGCCGCCGAGGGCCGTCGACACCACCACCAGCGGAGCGGCGATCACGTTGGTGAGCGGCGCCATGAGCGGGACCGTCCCGAAGTGGTGGAGGAGGATCGGGGCGACGGCTGCCTGAGCGGACAGGGTCGCCCCCAGGGTGGTCCACAACCAGCGCCGGCGACGGCCCGCCCACAGCGGCCCCCCGGCGAGGATCCCGGCGGTGGCGGCGACCGAGAGTTGGAACCCCACCTCGTGGACGACCCCGCCCGACACAGCCACCACGGCCGTCACCGCCCAGCCGAGTGCCGACCAGGGGGCAATCGGCACCCCGGCGAGCTTGCCGGCGAGCACCGTCGCCGCCATCACCGATGCCCTCACCACCGATGGCTCCCATCTGGTCACCACGGCGAACACGGCGATGCCGATCAGCCCGATCACCGCCCGCCGGCGCGGCCCCCAGCCGAGCGGCCCGGTCGCCAGCCACCAGGCCGCCAGGAACAGGGCGACGTTGCTCCCCGACACGGCGACGAAATGGCTCAGGCCGGCAAGGCGAAGCGCCTCGTAGTCGGCGTCGGGCAGGCCGCGGGTGTCCCCGATCAGGAACCCGGCCACGAGGGCGCCCTCGGGGCGAGTGGCCACGACGTCGAGGGAGCCGAGCACCCGGCTTCGCAGGCGGTTGGCGACCCGCATGAGCACGTTGGGCGCCGGGCCGAGCCGCTCGATCCGCTCGGCGGTGACCACCCCGGCCACGGGACCAGCCCGCACCCGGAAGGCGGCCGGCTCCACGACACCCCGCACCAGGGCCGGCTCGCCCACCGCCACCGCCGCCGAGCCGCGCACGTACAGACGCGGCCCCGCCCACGGCTGCCACGACCCGGCGAGGAAGAGGTGATCCGGGCGGAGCGTGAACCCCTCGAACCCAGCGGGACCGGACGGATCGGACCCTACGATCCCGGTGATCACCGCCTTCCCGTCGGGCAGCCACTGCTCGGGGATCGTCTCGCGGGCGCCGGCGGCGCCCGCGGAGAAGGCGCCGACCGCCACCAGGACGAGCGCCGCCACCCACCGGGGGAACCACCGGCGGGCGAGCACGAGGCCGAGGCACACCACCGCCACCGCCGCCCGGTTGCCCGAGGCACCCACCCAGATGAGGGCCGCCGACCCGGCGGCGAGGGCGTCGGCGCCCCGAGGGACCCCGAGCCGGCTCAGGGCACCATCACCACGTCCCGCAGCGCTGCCAGCTTCGCTTCACCGATCCCGGGCACGTCCAGCAGGTCCTCTATCACCGTGAAGGGGCCAAACTCGTTGCGGTAGTCGACGATGCGCTGCGCAAGCACGGGGCCCACTCCGGGGAGGTCCTGCAGCGCCACCACGTCGGCGGTGTTGACATGCACCTTCCCGTCGCCCACGGACGTCGCCCCTCCCCAGGGGTCGATGAGTGGGACGATCAGCTGCTCCCCGTCGGCCAGGGGGGCCGCCAGGTTCAGGCCGGAGAGCACCGCCCCGGGGAGGGCGCCTCCAGCGGCGAGCACCGCGTCGGCGACCCGGGCGTCGGCGGGCAGTGACACCAGGCCCGGACGGGCGACCGCCCCCGACACGTGCACGGTGATCGTGGCGTCGGGCGGCCGCGCCGCGACGATCTCGATCGGCGGCGGTGTCGTCGGGTCGGGCCACAGCAACACCGCCGCGGCGAGGGCGACGAGCGCGACGGCTCCGGCGGCGATCCACGAGCGTTCCACGGGGCAGCCGATCTTGTATCAGGAGGCTGTGACGCGAGGAAGGCTCTTGTGCCAGGCACAGCCCGGCACAAGAGTCATGAGTCGTGAGTCATGAGTCATGAGTAAGAGGCAAGAGAGTCATGGGTCATGAGTTGTGAGTAAGACAAACCAAGGTCTTACTCAGAACTCAGAACTCAAGACTCAGAACTTCACGTCGTCGTGAACAGAGCCAGCACGGTCACCAGGTTGAATCCGGCGTGGATGGCGACGGACCGCCCGAGGCGGCCGGTGCGAACCACCTCGTTGCCCATCACGACGCCCAGTACCGTCAACAGGGGGGCGACCAGCCAGGCTCCCGGGTCGAGGAGATGGAGGGCGGCAAAGGCACCCGCAGATGCCCACACGGCAAACCGGCGACCGTGCCGTGCCAGCAACCCCCTGAGCAGGACGCCGCGGAACAGCAACTCCTCCGACAGGGGTCCGACGACGATCAGCGAGACGGCCACCAGGGTCTTGTCGAGCGTGCCAACCGCCACTGCGGCGGCATCCACCACCTCCTGGTCGGGGACCGAGCCGCGGAACACCTCCTGCACGATCGTCACCAGCACCAGTGCCAGGCCGATTTGCAGGGCGGCGCCGATCAAGACGCCCACCCAGTCCACCCACTCGATCCGCGCCGCCAGTGCCTCGCGCCAGGGCTGGCGGGTGCGCGCCATCCACGCCACCGCGCCAATCGCCCCGAAGGACTGCACCGGGAGCACGATGCCGAAAAGCTCGCCGGTGGTGACGTCCCCGGGGAGCACCGCCACGTAGGCGGCCGTCCCGGCCAAGAACCACCACCCGAGCGCCTTGAGGGTGTCGGACGACCGCCACGGGAGGCGGTCAGCCTGCGGTGATGCGCTCGGCGACGTCACGGGCCTCCACCTCCAGGGAGATCGCTCGGTAGGCGGCATGGTGGGCGAGACCCGAGCGCCGGCCGCGAAGGTACTCACCGAAGTACACCCTCGCCCAGCGCAGCGGGCCGAGCAGTCGCCACTGCTGGAGGTGGGTCAACTCGTGCACCATCAGTGGGCCGAGCGCCGACAGCGGAACAGCGAGCCGGTCGGGGTGGACGTAGATCCCCCACGGCATGGCCACCGCGGTGATGTTCGGCGCCCACAGCATGCGGAACCAGCGGGACGCCGCATACACCGGTACGGCCGACGGGTCGACGTCGGGGAGGGTCGCCCGCAGCAGGTTCCGGTCGACGTGCGACGCGTCGAGCGCCTCGGCGGCAGAGAACCTCACCGCACCACGACGTTGACGAGGACGGGCGGCCGCACGATCACCTTCACCGGGGTCCCCGACAGGTATGCCTTGACCTTCTCCGACCCCAGCGCCAGGGCGCGCGCCTCGTCTTCGGAGATGCCGGCGCTCACCTCGATGCGGTCCCGGACCTTGCCGTTGACCTGGACGATCATCGTCACCGTGTCCTGGCGGGCCAGGCCCGGGTCGTAGTCGGGCCACGGCGCATGGGCGACCGAAGGCTGGTGCCCGAGTCGCTCCCACAGCTCCTCGGAGACGTGGGGGGCGAAGGGGGCGAGCATGCGCACCAGCGCCTCGGCCACTTCGCGGGGGACCCGTTCGAGGCCGACCATGGCGTTGTTCAGCTCGAAGAACCTGGCGACGGCGGTGTTGAACCGCAGCGCCGCCATGTCGTCGGTCACCGCCTTGATCGTGCGGTGCAGCAGCACCTTCAGGTCTGGCGACGGGGCGGCCTCGGCCACCAACACCTCGTCGGTGTCCGGGTCGATCAGGCTCCGCCACACCCGCTGGAGGAAGCGCACGATCCCGACGATGTCGCGCGTGGTCCACGGCTTGGAGGCGTCGAGCGGGCCCATGAACATCTCGTAGAGCCGCAGCGTGTCCATGCCGTAGTCGGCCGAGAAGTCGTCGGGGCTCACCGAGTTCTTCAGTGACTTCCCCATCTTCCCGTGGCTGCGGGTGACCTGCTCGCCGTCGAACCAGAACGCCCCATCCCGCGCCTCCACCTTCTCCGCCGGCACGTACACGCCGCGGGCGTCCTGGAAGGCGTCGGCCAGGATGTACCCCTGGTTGAACAGGCGGGCGAACGGCTCCGGGGTGGTCACATGCCCCAGGTCGAACAGCACTTTGTGCCAGAACCGGGCGTAGAGCAGGTGGAGCACGGCGTGCTCCACCCCGCCGACGTACAGGTCGACCCCTTGGCCGCCCATCCAGTAGTGCTCGGCGTCCGCCCCGACCAACGCCTCGGCGTTTTCCGGGTCGGCGAAGCGCAGGTAGTACCAGCAGGACCCGGCCCACTGCGGCATTGTGTTGAGTTCACGCTGGTAACGCACCCCGTCGATCACGACAACTCGCCACGACTCGTCGACCCGGGCCAGCGCCGGCTCCGGATCGGCGTTCTCGTCGTCGGAGGCTCCGGGGTGATAGTCCTCGATCTCGGGAAGCAGCAGCGGCAGTTCCTCTTCGGCAACCGGGCGCAGCTCACCGTCGGGACCGTGCAGAATCGGGATCGGCTCGCCCCAGTACCGCTGCCGGCTGAACAGCCAGTCGCGCAACTTGTAGGACACGGTCGCCTCACCGTGGCCACCGGCCGCCAGCCAGTCGATGATCGCCCGCTTGGCGGGAGCGATCTCGAGGCCGTCGAGGAGTCCGCTGCTGATCGCCGGTCCGTCTCCGACGTACGCCTTGCCGTCGAAATCCGGAGGCGGCTGCACGGTGCGGATGATCGGCAGGTCAAATTGCTCGGCGAACTCCCAGTCGCGCTCGTCCTGGCCGGGCACCGCCATGATCGCCCCGGTCCCGTACCCCATGAACACGTAGTCGGCGATGAACACCGGGATCCGGGTGTCGTTCACCGGGTTGATGCAGAACGCCCCGGTGAACACCCCGGTCTTGTCCTTCATCTCCGTCTGGCGCTCGCGCTCGGATCGACGCGCCGTGGCGTCGCGGTAGGCGGAGACCGCCGCCGCGGGCGTCTTCGCCCCGCCGGTCCACGCCTTCTTCGTGCCCTTCGGCCAGGCAGGGGCGATCAGCGCGTCCACGAGCGGGTGCTCGGGTGCGAGCACCATGTAGGTTGCTCCGAACAGGGTGTCGGGCCGAGTGGTGAACACCTCGACCACGCGGTCCGAGCCGGCGACCGCGAAGCGGATCGAGGCCCCCTCGCTGCGTCCGATCCAGTTGCGCTGCATCGCCTTGACGTGCTCCGGCCAGTCCAGGGTCTCCAGGTCGTCGACCAGGCGGTCGGCGAAGGCGGTGATCCGGAGCATCCATTGCCGCAGGGGGCGCCGGTACACCGGGTGGTCGCCCCGTTCCGACCGGCCGTCCCGGGTCACCTCCTCGTTGGCCAGCACCGTGCCCAGGGCCGGGCACCAGTTGACCATCACCTCGTCCAGGTAGGCCAGCCGCTTCCCATCGACGAAGCGGCGCCGCTCCGCGGCGTCGAGGTCCTTCCACGGGGTCCCGTCGACATCGCGCCGCCCCGCCTCTGAGTCGGCGATCAGCTCCGCGATCGGCCGCGCCCCACCCCGGTCGGGGTCGAACCACGAGTCGAACAGCCGCAGGAAGATCCACTGCGTCCACCGGTAGTAGCCGGGGTCGGTGGTGGCGAACATCCGATCCCAGTCGTAGGAGAGCCCGAACGCCTTCAGCTGGCGCTCGAAGTTGGCGACGTTGCGCTCGGTGGTCACCCGGGGATGGATGCCGGTCTCGACCGCGTACTGCTCCGCGGGCAGCCCGAAAGCGTCGAATCCCATCGGGTGCAAGACGTTGTACCCACGCATCCGGTGGTACCGGGCGAAGATGTCACTCCCGATGTAGCCGATCGGATGCCCGACGTGCAGCCCCTCGCCCGACGGATACGGGAACATGTCGAGCACGTACAGCTTGGGCCGCGTGCCGTCGAACCCGCGCTCGCCCGGGTTGGGGGCGTGGAAGGTGTGGTGGCGGTCCCAGTACGCCTGCCACTTGCCTTCGATCATCTGGTGGTCGTAACCGGCCATGGTGTGGTCCCCGGGGGAGACCGGAGGATAGGCAGGCGCCCACCGGCGGCCGGCACCGGGGCGATCGTGCACGGTCGGCGGTACCGTCCCGCCATGCGCTTCCATCACGTCCTGCTGGCCATGCCCCCCGGCGCCGAGGATCGCGCCCGGTCGTTCTACCGCGACGTCCTGCACATGACCGAGATCCCCAAGCCGGTGACCCTGGCTCCCCTGGGCGGCGCCTGGTTCCGGCTCGGTTCGGTCGAGCTCCACCTCGGGATCGACGGCTCCCACCGGGCGGCGGCGAAGGCCCACCCGGGGATCGAGGTGGACGACCTCGACGAGGTGGGGCGCCGGCTCACCGCCGCCGGCCACGTGGTCCTGCATGACTCGCTGTTTCCGGGGAGGCGGAGGTTCTACACGAGAGACCCGTTCGGCAACCGGCTCGAGTTCCTCGGGCCCGATGGAGGAGGCGACACGACATGAGGTGGTCCGACTGGACGATGCCCGCGGGCAGACAGATGTGGCGGCGTCACCCGGGGGTACGCACCCACGAGCAGCTGACCCGGGCCGAGCGGGCGGCCGACCGGATGCGCAACCTGATGGGGTCATGGGCGTTCGTGTTCGGCGCCCTGGCATTTCTCGCCAGCTGGATGATGGGCAACAAGGGCACCGGCTTCGACCCCTACCCCTTCATCCTCCTCAACCTCGTCCTCTCCTGCGTCGCCGCCCTCCAGGGATCGATCCTGTTGATCGCCGCCAAGCGAAGCGACCAGATCAGTGCCGAGTTGGCCGTCCACGACTACGAGACCAACAAGCGGGCCCTGGAGTTGATCGAGGCGATCCACGCCCTCACCGTGGCCCAGCACCTGCCCGAAGACCGGCCCTGAACCAGCGCCCCTGGAACGCCGCCGACGAACGAGGGCAACGGTTGTTCGCGCTGCTGGCCGGCCTCGGCCTCCCGGCGGACGACCACGCGGTGTTCGGCAGCGGTCCGCTCATCGTCCGGGGGATCGTCCCCACCGGGTCGGACCTCGACGTGATCTGCCGCGGGGCGGCGTGGAAGGCGGCCCTGCGGCTCGGCCCGCTGGTCCACGACGCCGATCACGACGTCGACCTGGTGAGCCTGTTCGACGGGGCCATCACACTCGGCATTTCGTGGGGCATCGGCGAGGTCGACGTACGCGACCTGATCGACACCGCCGAGCTGATCGACGGCATCCCGTTCGTCCTCCTCGAGCACGTCATCGCCTACAAACGGGTGTCGGGGCGGCCCAAGGACCGGGAGCACCTCCGTCTGCTCGAGCTCTGGCAGCAACGCCGACTCTGACCCCCGGTCACCACTGCCCGCGGTGCACCACCTCGTCGAACGGCCGTCGGTTGGGCTGCTTGATCGGGGCGAGGGGCCGGTCGGCGGGATAGCCGAGCGAGAGCAGGGCCGCGCAGGTGTGCCCCTCGGGAACCCCGAGGATGTCCCGGGCCATCGCCTGGTCGCTCACCGCGGCGTGGCCGCATCCGATGCCCATGCCGGCGGCGGCCACCAAGATGCTCATCGTCGCCTGGCCGGCGTCGTAGAACCGCCACTGCGGCGATCCTTCGGTGGCATCGGGGAGGACGATCATGATCGCCGCCGCCGCCCCGGCGACGTGCCAGGCGCCCCGCCACACCCCGGCGAGGGCCTCGAGGCGGTCCCGGTCGGTGACCACCACGAAGTCCCAGGGCTGCCTGTTGCGCGCCGACGGGGTGCGCCGGGCGGCCTCGAGGATCTGGTCGAGATCGGCGGGGGGAATCGGCTCGGTGGTGAACTGGCGCACATTGCGCCGCGACCGAATCGCATCCCAGACTTCCATGCGCCCTCCGTGCGCCGGAGGGTACCGGTGCGCCGGCGCTCAACCGACGTCCCGCCGCAGCTCCACGAGGACGGCGCCGACGCCCTCGACAGCCTCTACGGCGCCGGCCACCTCGACGAAGCCGTGCCGCCGGTAGAAGGCGCGTGCCCGGTCGTTGTCCGCCTCGGTGCGAACCACCACCTGCCGGTACCCGTCGCCGACCGCCCCGGCGATGGCACCATCCACCAGGCCGCTCCCGACCCCCTGGCCGATCAGGCTCTGCAGCACGATCACCCCGGCCAGTTCGACCGTCGCTGGGTCGATGCGCCGGGTGGCGGCGAACCCGGCCACCCGGCCGTCGCGGCGAGTGAGGAACATCCTCCGATCCGGGCCGCCGAGCCGGGCGAGGATCGCATCCGGGGCGGTGAGCTCCCCCATCACCTCGTCGTCGGCGCCGGCCCACCCGGGAGCATCGGGACCAGCCTGCGCCCACGCCTCCCAGAAGAACGCCCTGAGGTCGTCCACGTCGCCCGGGGTCGCCTCGGCGATCGACGGGTCTGGCATGGCCGCATCATCCCCGGCTCGCGCGCCACCGCGCCAGGGGAAGAGGTCCGCTGCGGCCAGTCCGCCGCGGGGCGATACACTGCCGTCGCTCCGGGGGCTGTAGCTCAGTTGGCAGAGCGCTTGCATGGCATGCAAGAGGCCGGGGGTTCAAATCCCCCCAGCTCCACGAAGGGCGACCCTCGACGCCTTTCGAGTCCACACCCGACGCCACCGAGTGAGCGCGCATGGAGACGATCGCCGAACCGGGCGAGAAGATGAGCCACCGCCAGATCCTGGTGGTGTTCAGCGCGCTGATGCTCGGCATCCTCCTCGCCGCCCTCGACCAGACCATCGTTGCCACCGCCCTTCCCACCATCGTCGGCGACCTCGGCGGTCTCGAGCACCTCTCGTGGGTGGTCACCGCCTATCTGCTCACCTCGACGGCGAGCGCACCCCTGTACGGGAAGGTCTCCGATCTCTACGGGCGCAAGATCGTCTTCCAGTTCGCCATCGTGGTGTTCCTGATCGGTTCGATCCTGTCGGGACTCTCCCAGTCGATGGCACAGCTGATCGCGTTCAGAGGAATCCAGGGCCTCGGAGCCGGGGGCCTGATCGTGATGGCACTCACGATCATCGGTGACATCCTTTCCCCGCGCGAGCGGGGCAAGTACCAGGGCTACATCGGCTCCGTGTTCGGCGTGTCCTCGGTGGCCGGGCCGCTCCTCGGAGGGTTCTTCGTCGACCACCTGACCTGGCGCTGGGTGTTCTACATCAACCTCCCGGTCGGCTTGGCGGCGCTGGTGGTCACCGGCCTGGTGCTGCACGTTCCGGTCGCCCGCCGACAGCACCGGATCGACTACCCCGGAGCGACCTTGCTCGTCGCCGCCGTCTCCTGTGCCCTCCTGGTCACCGTGTGGGGCGGTAGTGAGTACGAGTGGGGATCCACAACGATCGTCGGCCTCGGCGCCGCCGCCCTCGTGCTGCTTGGCCTGTTCCTGCTTCAGGAGCGCCGCGCCGCCGAGCCGATCCTCCCGCTCCGGCTCTTCCGCAACCGGGTGTTCGCCCTCACGTCGGTGGCTTCGTTCGTGGTCGGCCTCAGCATGTTCGGCTCGATCATCTTCCTTCCGCTCTTCCTCCAAGTGGTCAGCGGGGTGAGCGCCACCAACTCGGGGCTGCTGCTCGTCCCCCTGATGGCAGGTCTGTTGACCAGCTCGATCGCAACGGGCCGCATCATCACCAGGACCGGGCGCTACAAGCGGTATCCGATCATGGGGACGGTGATCACCGCAGTGGCCCTCTCCTTGCTCTCGACGATGAGCCCCGCCACCGGCGCCGTCGTCGTGATGGCGTACATGGTGCTGCTCGGGCTCGGGATCGGATTCGTCATGCAGGTGCTGGTCATCGCCGTCCAGAACGCGGTGGAGATCTCCGACCTCGGCGTCGCCACGTCGTCCAACACGTTCTTCCGCTCCCTCGGCGGCGCCTTTGGGGCGGCCCTGTTCGGTGCGGTCCTCTCCGGGAGCCTGGCGAGCAACCTGGCACGCCTGGTGCCGACGTCGGCCATGACCGACGTCCCGATCGACCAGCTGGCCCGCTCCCCGGGACTGATCGCACAACTCCCACCGGCGACCCAGACCGGAGTGATCCAGGCCTTCTCCGACTCGATCACCCTCGGATTCCTGGTGGCCGTGCCGATCGTGCTGATCGCGATCGTGCTGCTGTCCGTCATGCCGGAGCTCCCGCTGCGGGACACCGTCGCCGTCGGACCGAGCCAGACCGGCTCCACAGAACGGCCGGCGGCCGAGTCGGAGGTCTGAGGTCGGGACCGCGGTTATGTTGATTCGATGATCGAGCTCCGCCCCACCGATGTCGCCCATGGCGGGGAGGCCGTTGCCCGTCTCGACGGCAAGGTGCACTTCGTCGACGGGGCGATGCCCGGTGAGCGGGTCGTCGGCGAGGTGGTCCGCTCCACCGCCTCATGGGCCCGGGTCGCCCTGGGCCGGGTACTCGAGGCCTCCCCGCAGCGTGTGGAACCGCCATGCCGCCACTTCGACACTTGCGGCGGATGTCAGTGGCAGTTCGCCGACTACCCCGCTCAGCTCGAATGGAAGCGCTCGATCCTCACCGGGCAGCTCGCCCACCTGGGGCGGCTGGCCGATCCCCCGGTGCGGGCGACCGTGGCGGTGGCACCGCCCTACGGGTACCGCAACCGAGTCGACTTCGAGGTGCTCGACGGGCGGCCGGCGTTCCACCGCCGCCACAGCCACGACCTCGAACCGATCACCAACTGCCTCGTCCTCCATCCTCTCCTCGCCGAGACCGTCGATCGGATCGGCGATCTCGGCGAGGCGCGGCGGCTGACCGTGCGCGCCGCCTCGACCAGCGGCGACACCCTCGCCGTCGTCCACGGGCCGATTCCCGACGGCGCCGCCGCATGGGGTTGCCTGGTGTCACGGCGCGACGGCGACGTCCTCCGCCCGGTGGTCGGCGCCGGGGCGATCACCGAAACCGTGGCCGGCGTCCCGTTGCGGATCACCGGGGACGCCTTCTTCCAGAACAACACCCCGGGGGCCGAGGCGCTGGTCCGGCTGGTCGAAGAGGCGCTGGACCCGCAACCCACCGAGACGCTCCTCGACGCCTACGCCGGGGGCGGCCTGTTCGGCGCCACCGTCGGGCGCAAGGCGGGCCGGGTGGTGGCGATCGAGGCGAGCCCGCTCGGCGTGCTCGACCTCGTCCACAACCTGACGGCCGGTGGCATCGAGCATTCGATCATCGCCGCTCCGGTCGAACGGGCGGGCCTTCACGGAAAGGAGCGCTGGCAGGTCGCGGTGGTCGATCCGCCCCGCACCGGGCTCGGCGTCGAGGGGGTCCACGCCGTGGTCGACGGCGGGCCGCGGGCCATCGCCTACGTGTCATGCGACCCGGCATCGCTCGCCCGTGACTCCCGGCACCTCGCCGACGCCGGGTATCGCCTCGACCGAGCGGTGCCGGTGGACCTGTTCCCCCAGACCTTCCACCTCGAGGCAGTGGCGTCGTTCGTGCCGGCTTGAAGACGGGGTGGCCACCGCCCGGAGATTCACCGCCGGGCCAGCGAGACGAACTTCTCCTCCAGGGTGGCCGGGCGCCGGGTGACAAGCGCCGTCACCCCGGCCGCCGCGAGGATGGCCCGCACCGCTTCGGGGTCTCCTCCCGGCACTCGCAGCGACGCCCCGGCCAACGCCACCGGCACGCCGGCGTCTTCCAGCGCCACCAACGCGCGGCGCCAGTCGACCGTGTCGACCTCCACGGCCTGGAGACTGCCGATGATGTCGCCGATCGACCCCTCGGCGGCCACCCGGCCCTCGGCCATCATCACCAGCCGGTCGCACTCCTCGGCCTCCTCGAGGTGATGGGTCGTCACCAGCACCCCGGCCCCCTCGTCGGCCGCCTGGCGGATCGTGTCCCACAGCCGGGCCCGCCCCAGTGGGCCGACCCCCGAGGTCGGCTCGTCGAGGACGAGGAGCGCCGGGCGATGCATCAGGGCGGCGAAGAAGGCAACCCGACGCTGGAACCCGACCGACAGCCCGCCCACCACATCCCCGAGCCGCGACCGGAGGTCATCGGGGATCGGGGGGACCGGCGCACCGAACAGGCGCGCCCGGAAGGCCAGGTTCTCGGTGACGGTCAGGTCGGTGTACAGGCCTAGGCCCTGGGGCACGTACCCGACCCGGCGCAACGCGGTGCGGTCGGCGGGGGCGTCGAACAGCAGAACGGTTCCGGTCGTGGGCCGCAACAGCCCGAGCAGCACCCGCAGCAGCGTGGTCTTCCCGGCCCCGTTCGCCCCGAGGAGACCGACCACCTCTCCGGCGCCCACCTGGAGCGACACCCCGTCGACCGCCGCCAGGTCCCCGAAGCGCTTGACCACGTCGCGGACATCGACGAGGGCCCTCACCGTGAGCCCTCTCCCCCACCGGCCAGGGAGGCGGCGATGAGCACGTCTCCCAGATCGGCGTCGACCCGCCTCGCCCCCGCCGGTGGGCTCCCCTCGGTCCAGATTCGCCACGCGGCGCCGCGCCGCCACTGGTGATCGGCCTGTGAGGCGCGGTCGACGGCGTACACCGCACCGCGCAACGACCCGCGCACCTCCTCCGGGGTGCCCGCCGCCAGCGTCCTCCCCGCCTCGAGCGCCAGGATCGTGCCGGCGCGCTCCGCCTCGTCGAGGTACGTGGTGGTCATCACCACGGCGGCGCCGGCGGCCGCGGTCTGCGACACCAGCCGCCACAGCTCGTACCGGCTCACCGGATCGACCCCGGTGGTCGGCTCGTCCAACACCACCATCTCCGGCTCGCTGAGGAGTGCCATCGTCACCCCGAGCTTCCGGCGCATCCCCCCGGACAGGTTCGCCCCCAGGCGGTCCCGGGCCGCACCCAGGCCGGTCGCCTCCAGCAGTGCGGCCATGCGGCGGGCGGCGGCCGCGGCCCCAATGCGGAACGCCGATGCCACGAACGACAGGTTTTCGGTGACGGTCAGATCGGGCCAGACGCCCGACCCGGCCGGCTGGTATCCCACCCGCCCCTCGGGGCGGCCGACCGTGCCTGAGTACACCGCCACCAGGCCGGCGAGGGTGCGGGCGAGGGTGGTCTTGCCGGCCCCGTCGCCCCCGACCACCACCGCCACCACACCAGGGTCGACCGCCAGGGACACCCGGTCGAGGGCGGTGGTGGAACCGAGGCGGACCGTCACCTCGGCCAGCCCCCAACCGTTCATGCCGGAATGCCGCCGCCGGAGCCGCCGCGGCCACCGCCGACGGTGAGGAACCGACGGAACCGCGCCACCGCCAGGGTGAACGCGATCGCCCCGAGCAGGGCGAGCAGCCCGAGCGGGACGAGCAGCGAGTCGATCGGCGCCCCCCGGACCATCACCCCTCTCGCCACCTGGTTGAAGTAAGTGAGCGGGAGCAGATATCCGATCCACCGCACCCCGGGTCCCATCGACGAAAGCGGGAAGATGATCCCCGAGAGCAGCACCTGCGGGAGCAGCGTCATCAGCGCCAGCTGGATCGCCTGGCCCTGGTTCTCCGACACGCTGGATATCACCACCCCGACCCCCAGCGTCACGAAGAGGAACAGCACCGACCCGAGGGCGAGGGTGAGCACCGATCCGTTGAACGGCACGTCGAACAGCAGCGTCCCCACCACGAGCACCACGGTCAGGTCGACGGCGGCCACCAGGAAGTAGGGGGCGACCTTCCCGACGAACACGTCGCGCGGCCGCAGCGGCATCACCGCCAGCTGCTCGAGCGTGCCCGCCTGCCGCTCGCGGACGACGCCGAGGCTGGTGATCACCGTCCCCACGAAGAGCAGGATGAGTCCGCCCAGGCCGGGCACGAGCACTGCCGACGTGTCGAGCGTGGGGTTGAACAGCACCTCGAGGGTGAGCCCGGGCATCTCCTGGCGCGCCGCGGTCACGGTCTGCACCACGGCCCGTGCCGGGAACAGCTCCGACCCGTCCACGAGCACGGTCTGGGAGTCGTCGGTGGCGACGATCACCGCCACCACCCGGCCCCGCTCGAGCAGGTCGACGGCGGCGTCCCGGTCGCCGGCCGGGTCGACCGTGGTCACCTCCAGCCGGTCGGGGACACGGTCGCGCAGCGCCTCGGCGCCGGGGCCCATCAGAGCGACATTCACGTTCGCCACGTCAAAGCTGGCGGCGTAGCCGAAGATCACCAGCAGCAGGACCGGCATCAGAATCATCATCGCCAGGGTGCGGCGGTCCCGGCGCACCTGGCGGAACTCCTTGACGACCATCGCCCACATGGGCGGGACGGTATCACCCGAACCGGAGACGCCGGATGCGGGACGGTGGCTACCGGGAGGTGGGGACGAACTCGAGCCGGGGGGCGTCGGACCACAACCGCTCGAGGTCGTAGTAGCGCCTGGTCTCCTGGTCGAAGATGTGGATCACAACGTCGCCGAAGTCGAGGAGGAGCCAGGTAGCGTCCTCGACCCCCTCGCGGCGCAAGGGCCGGCGGCCGATCCCCTTGAGACGGAATTCGACCTCGTCGGCCAGCGTCTTGACGTGGCGGCGCGACGTCCCGGCAGCGATGACGAACACGTCGGTGAGCACGATCACCCGCGACACGTCGAGGAGGACGACGTCGAGGCCCTTCTTGTCGTCGATCGCAGACGCGGCTGCCTCGGCGGCCGATGCCGTTTCCGGGTGCAGCGCTATGGGCCTCAGCCTTCCTCTGCGGGAATGTCGTCGCCCACGATGATAGAGACGTCGATGACCGCCGAGGGCTCTCGCACCTCCAGCTGCAGGCTCCCCCGCCCCAGGGCGGCGGCCACCTCGCGGGCGGCGGCCTCGTTGTTCTGGCCCTGGCCGATCACGATGGTCTCGGGGTAGTCGAAGCTGGCGGCGTTGTCGGTGCGAACCAGCTCAAACCCGAGGCGCACCAGCAGCTCGGCCACGCCCCGGGTCGCCCCGATCCGGCCGTTGCCGTTGAGGATCTCGATGCGAGGACGGCCTGCCGGCCGAATCAGCAGATGGCCGAGCCGCTCGGCGACGAACCCGTCGATCCGGTCGGTGACCGGAGCGAGCGTGTCCGGCGAGGCCGACTGGGCACGTTCCACCGGGACGGTGGCGACGACGGCGTCGTCGTTCCCGGCGACGGTCACCAGGAGATCGGCGGCGGCGGTTCCGCCCGACTCGATGAGCAGCCGGTCGGCAACGGCAGGACGCGCCACCACCGCGTCGAGGACCGCCCGCCACACCGCCCCCTGGCGCTGCAGCCACTCGAACGGGTCGCCCTCGCCCTGGGTGACGAGCAGCGTCTCGAGGACCTGAGGCGAGACCTCTGACTCCCCCGCATCGACCACTCGCTGGATGGTGCCGCCCTGGTCGACGAACATCGGCGTGGCGAGGTCGACCGTGACCGGCTGGTCGACCGCCGTCGCCAGCGTGCCCGCTGGCACCGCCACCACCCGGTCGATCCGCACCCCGAACTCGTTGGTCACCGCCAGGGCCGCCAGGTCGGGCCCTTCGAACTGCAGGGCGTCCACCAGGCGGAACTCGCCGTACCCGGGGACCGAGAGCAGCATCGGCTGCGGCAAGATCACGACGGCGGGTGGTCCGGTCGGCGCCACCGAGAGCAGGGCAAAAGCGGCATCGTTCTCGTCCGACCCGATCACGATGAGGGCTGCAGCCGACTCGCCGATGAGGGTGCGGGCGTCGACCTCCGCCTCGGGGAGCGTGGCTGCGGTGTTCCGCAAGCTCGTGCTCCACCGCGACACCTGGCCGGCCACGTCGTCAGCCCTGGCCCGCACCCAATCCCACTGGAACACGCAGGCGGCGCCGAGCGCTCCCACAACGACGACCGCGGTCACCACCCGCGGCCAGACCCTACGACGGTTCGCCATAGAGCCCGTGGTCGAGCACGTACCGATACACCGGCTCGGCCACGAAGAAGCGGATGCTCAGCCCCGCCCGGCACCGGGCGCGCAGCATCGTTCCGCTCATCGCCAGCTCGGGGACGTCGAGCCAGGTCATCGCCGCCCCCGACGCCTCCACCGCCGCCCGGTCCACGCCCGCCCGCGGCATCACCGCGATCGAGGCGCGCGCGATCACGTCGGGGGCGCGGTGCCAGGTGGGGAGCCCGGCGGCGGCGTCGGCTCCCATCACCAGCACGATCTCGTCGCCGGGAAACTCGTCGAGGGTGTCGATGGTGTAGGTCCAGCCGTCACGCCGCACCTCGCGATCGTCGGCCCGGAAGTAGTCGACGCCCTCCACCGCCAGCCGGGTCATCTCCCAGCGGTGGGCGGCCGCGGTGACGTCACGATCCGTCTTCTGCCACGGCGCCCCGGCGGGCATGAAGGTGACCTCGTCGAGGTCGAGCGCCCGGAACGCCGCCTCGCCGGCGACCAGGTGAGCGAGGTGGGGCGGGTCAAAGGTCCCGCCGAGCAGGCCGCGGCGCACGAGGGACAGGATAGGTGGCGATGGTGGGTGCGAGGTGCAGCCCCGCCGACGGCGAGCCAAGCCCCCGGCACGTCGCCAGGGGGTCGACGTATCTGTCACCCACCCGGACCGAGAAGTGAACCGCCGGGATGCCGTGATCGACGCCTGAAGCGCCGAGGATCGCTCCGGCGGCCACCCGCTCACCGGCGGCCACGCGCCGTAACGTCAGATAGGAGTACGAGGTGCGCACCCCGCCGCCGTGGTGCACCGTGATTGTCTGGTTGCCGGCGACGGTTCCCGAAAAGGTGACAACCCCACTCGCTGCCGCCCGGACCGGCGTGCCCTCGGCGACGCCGACGTCGATCCCCCAATGGCCTCCGAATAGGCCGTCGGGGGCGAATCGGCGCACCACCGGTCCGTCGGCCGGCGGGCCGAGCAGGCAGGAGACCGAGACGAGGGAGACGACGAGGGGCAACATCGAGGAGCCGACGCAACGTATCGCCTGATCCGGCCGAGGTCTAGCGGCTGGCCCCCGCGTCTGCTCTCTGCCCTCTGCTGTCTGCCTCAGGCGGTGGCGACGGCGGCCGGTCCGGCGAGCAACTGCAGGGCGACGCTGCGCAGATCGTCGGGACGGAACGGCTTGGTCAGGAAGGCGTCCGCCCCACCCCGGTCGGCGCGTTCGCGCGTTTCTTCCTGGGCGTGGGCAGTGAGCACGAGCACCTTCATCGCCCGCGTCCGGACATCGGAGCGGATGCGTTCGAGGACCTCCCATCCGTCCATGCGAGGCAGGCCGACGTCCAAGATGAGCAGGTCGGGCCGCGTGGTGAGGGCGGCCTCGAGACCGGTGGGGCCGTCGGCGCGGGTCTCGACGTCGACCCCGGCGGGGCGCAAGCACACCGAGATCAGCCGCTGGATGACGGCGGAATCCTCGACCACCAGCACTCGCTGTGCCATCGGCACCTCTTCTGGTAACTCCCCCTGATATCGGCGTCGGGCGCAGCCGTCTTGAGGGTCACCGCGGCTCCCTCGCACGAGCTAGTGCGGCCCCGCCTTCCGCCTTGTGCCGTCTGCGTTCTGCCCTCTGCGCCCGGCTCACGCCGGGCGGCGCACCGGCCTGGTCAGGGGAGCGGCCACCTTTTCGACGAACCGCTCCAGTTGCCTCAGATTGCGCACCTCGTGCACCTCGTCGCACGCCGGCGCATACGCCCCGATCACCGAGTCGCCGGTATCCCAGTACCGATGGTGCTCCGGGTTGAGCCAGTACACGGCGCGAGCGGCCGCCGCCATTCGCCGCAGGGCGGCCACTCCAGGGTCGTGGTAGTTGGTGCGGGCATCGCCCGTGATGATCACCGTCGACCGGGGGGACACCGCTCCGAGGTACCGGTCGACGAACGTGCCGAACACGTTTCCGTAGTCGCTGTGGCCGTCGAGCCACACCACCTCCGCCTCGGTGCCCACCCGCCGCAGCGCCTCCGCGAAGTCCGTCCCCGAGCCGAAGAACCCGGTCACCTCGTCGACGGTGTCGATGAAGGCGAACGACCGGACCCGGCTGAACTGGGCGGCGATCGCATGCACGATCTGCATCGTGAACCGGGCGAACGTCGCCACCGACCCGCTGATGTCGGCGAGCAGCACGATCTCGGGCTTGCCGGGCCGGGGACGGCGGAACCGCGGGTCGACCGGCACCCCGCCGGTCGACAGCGACCGCCGGAGGGTCCGACGGACGTCCAGCCTCCCCTGGCGGCCGGCTCGGCGGCGCTGGGCAAGCCTCGCCGCCAGCTTGCGGGTCAGGGGATGGATCACCGCCTCGATCCGGGCGAGGTCCTCGCGGGTGGCGGTGGTGAGATCGATGTCCTCGACCAGCGGACGCCTTAGGGTTCTCGCCACAGCCTCGCGCCCACGGTCGGCCACGAGGCGCTTGCGAATCTCCGCCCGGAGCGCCTCCCGAAACTCCTCCAGCCGGCGTTCGACCTCCTCCACGATGAGCCGTCGCTCCAGGGGCGACGAATCGGCCACCGACAACGAGGCGAGCAGCCGCTGGCGGATCGCATCGAGGTCGAGACGGCGCAGCACCCGATAGAGGTAGTAGGTGCCTCCGACCGGCCGCCCGGGCTCCATCCCGGCGAGCCGAATCACCGCCTGGCGGACCACCGCCTGGGTCAGACCGGGATCACCGTCCCGCAGGGCGGCGAACAGGGCGGCGACCAGCTCCTCCAGGTCGGACTCTCCGGAACCGGAACCTCCCCTGCCGGCGACGGCGATGGTCGCCAGGTCGGCCCGGTCCCGCCCCTCGGCGGCCTCACCGGCGGCGGGCAGCAGCGAGAAGAACGCCTCGAACGCCGCCTCGAACGCGTCGACGTGCCGGGCGCTCTTGACGAGCGTGGCGCCGAGGGCGGCCTTGAACGCCGGCCTCCGGGTCAGGTCCACGTGCTCCAGGGCGCGGGCGGCGTCGACCGCCTCCACCATCGAAACGGGAATGCCCACCGCCCGGAGCTCGCCGACGAAGGTGGTGAGGAAGGCAGCCATCACTTGGCAGCGGCGTCGGCCATGCCCGCACGAACCCGATCGATGTCGGTCTGATACTTGAGCAGCACGTGGAGGGTGTCGGCGACGACACGTTCGTCGAGCTCCCCCACCCCGAGGGCGAGGAGGGTCCGCGCCCAGTCGACCGATTCGCTCACCGAAGGCGGTTTGCGCAGCGGCTGCGCCCGGATTCCGGCCACAAGACGGGCGACCCGATCGGCCAGCACGGCATCGAGCTCGGGGACCCGGGTGAGCAGGATCTGCGTCTCCCGTTCGATGGTCGGATACCCGATGTGGAGGAAGAGGCATCGCCGTTTGAGCGCCTCGGACAGCTCGCGGGTGTTGTTCGAGGTGAGGAACACCGCCGGGTGGGTGGTGGCGGCGATCGTGCCCAGTTCGGGGATCGACACCTGGAAGTCACTGAGCACCTCGAGCAGCAACGCCTCGGTCTCGACCTCGACGCGGTCGACCTCGTCGATGAGCAGCACGACGGGTTCGCGCGAGCGGATCGCCTCCAGCAGCGGCCTGCTCAGCAGGAAGTCCTCGGCGAAGATGTCGCCCTCCAGATCCGCCCACTCCCGGCCCCGATCCGCCTGGAGCCGCAGGAGCTGCTTGCGGTAGTTCCACTCGTAGAGCGCCTTGGCCTCGTCGATGCCCTCGTAGCACTGGAGGCGAATCAGGCGCCGGCCCGTCGCGGCGGCCAGGGCCTTGGCGAGTTCCGTCTTGCCCACTCCGGCAGGACCCTCCACGAGCACCGGCTTGTCGAGACGATCCGCCAGGAACACCACCTGGGCGATCCGATCGTCGGCAAGGTAGCCCTGGGATGCGAGTGCCCGCACCACCGCGTCGGGGTGTTCGAGCATCGTCATGGCCACACGCGGGGGGTCACCCGGCGAGTGTAGGTGACACCCTCCACCTGATAGCCTGCACGCACCAGACCAGGAGGGCCGTGTGCGACGCCTCGTGACCGTGATTCTCACCGCCATGCTTCTCGTCGCCGCGTGTGGCGACGACAGCTCGAGCAACGCCGACCCACAACTCGTGTCGTCGCTGCGCAGCAACATCAGCGAGAGCCCTCAGGCCCAGAGTGGCGAGCTCCCGATCACCGATGAGTCGGCACAGTGCTTCGCCGAGGGTGTAGTCGACGAGCTGGGTGCCGAGACCGTGACGGCAGGGATCGACCTCAGCTTCGACGCCTTCATGGCCACCTTGTCGGCGGAGCAGCGGCGGTTGGTCGTCGACGTGATGCTCGGCTGCGTCGACGTAGCCGACGCCCTGGTCTCTGAGATGTCCGGCTCGGGGACCGGCCTGTCCGAGGATTCGGCACGCTGCGTGATCGAGGGAATGCTCGCCAGCGATGCGTTCCGCGATGCGGTTGGCGAGTCGTTCGTGAGCGGCGACAGCACCTTCGCCAGCGACGCCGTGGTCACGGCGATGCTTCCCGTGTTCCTGGAGTGCCTGACGCCGGAGGAGCTCGCCAACCTGGGCAACAGCTAGCCGGGTTCGGGGGCGGCCCCGTCCTCGGAGAACTCGAACACGAGATCGCCGATCCGGACCTCGTCGCCCGGACGCGCCCCCAGGCGACGCAGGGCGGCGTCGACGCCCGCTCGGGCGAGCCGTGCGGCAGCCGCGCCGGCGGTCTCCGGCCTGGTGAGGTCGTCGAAAGCCACGGCGCGCTCCGCCAACCGTCCGGTCACCACCCACCGCTCACCGTCGTAATGGACCTCGAACCCGGGCGGTGCCGGGCGATGGAGCACGAACCCCTCGTTCTCGGGGGCGTCGCGCTCCGACTCCGCCACGACGTCGGCCAGCGCGTGCATCACCTGGTCGATCCCCGCCCCGGTCACCGCGGACAGAAGGAGCGCATCGATGCCCGCGGCCACCAGGGCATCACGGGCGGGCGCCGCCTCGGCCAGGTCGGCCTTGGACACCGCCACTACCTCCGCCCGGCGTGCCAGCGCCGGATCGTGCCGGACCAGTTCCGTGCGCAAGATCCCGAGCTGCTGGGCCACCGAATGCTCCTGGAGGGGTGACGGGTCGAGCAGCACGAGCAGTGCCCGCGCCCGCTCGACGTGGCGGAGAAAACGGTGCCCGAGACCCTTGCCCTCCGACGCCCCTTCGATCAGACCGGGGATGTCGGCGAGCACGAACTGGCGGTCGTCTACCTCGACGACTCCGAGGTTCGGCTCGAGGGTGGTGAATGGATAGTCGGCGATCTTCGGCCTGGCTGCGGAAACCCTGGCGATCAAGGTGCTCTTCCCGGCGTTGGGGAACCCGATGATGGCGGCGTCCGCCACCAGCTTGAGCTCGAAGGTGAAGTCGGCCTCGGTCCCGTACTCCCCCTGCTCGGCGAAGTCGGGCGCCACCCGCCGCGGCCCGATCAGCGCGGCATTGCCACGGCCCGGACGTCCCCCGGTGAGCAGGGTCACGTGCTGGCCGGCCTTGGCGAGGTCGGCAAGCACCGTTCCCGCGGCGTCGCGCACCACCGTTCCCGGAGGCACACGGAGCAGGAGGTCGTCCCCTCTGCGTCCGTGCTGGAGGTCACCCCTGCCGTGGGTGCCCGACCCCGCGCGGCGGTGCGGCCGGCGACGGAATTCCAGCAGGGTGGACATCGCGGGATCGGCCTCCACGATGACGTCCCCGCCACCGCCACCGGACCCGCCTTCGGCCTTGCCGCGAGGCTTGCCGCGCTCGCGCTGGAACGAGACGATCCCGGCGCCTCCGTCACCGGCGCGGAGATGGACGACGACCTCGTCTACGAACACGGCCCGCTACCAGCCGTGGCGGCCTCAGCTCTCGACGAGGACGTCGACCTCACGGCGCCCGCGGCGTGTCCCGTAGCGGACCACGCCCTCGGCGGTGGCGAACAGTGTGTCGTCGCCCCCCTTGCCGACGTTCTCACCGGGATGGATCAGCGTGCCACGCTGGCGGACGATGATCGTGCCGGCCCCGACGACCGCGCCGTCGAACACCTTGGACCCGAGGCGCTTGGCATGCGAATCGCGGCCGTTCTTGGTGGAACCGCCGCCTTTGGTCTTCGACACGTCAGGACTCCTTCTTCGCTGCCGGTTTGCGGGTCGTGGTCTTGGCGGCCGTCGTCTTGGCGGCCGGGGTCTTCGCGGCGGGCGTCTCCGCGACGGGCGTCTCCGCCGGGGTGTCGGACGCATCCGCCTCGCCCGCAGCCGCCTTGGCGGCGGCCTTCTTGGGCATCTCGATCTTGGTCACTTCGATCGTCGTGTATTTCTGGCGATGGCCCCCGCGGCGCCGGTACCCGGTCTTCGCCTTGTACTTGAACATATCGACCTTGTCCCCGGCGGTCTCGCCGACGACCTTGGCAGTGACCTTGGCGGTCTTCAGCTGCTCTCGCCCCGAGATGACCTTGCCCTTGTCGTCGACGACCAGCAGCGGGGTGAAGGTGACCTCACCGTCCGCGTGGAGACGCTCGACGTCGATGACGTCGCCCTCGTGGACCTTCGCCTGCTTGCCGCCGGTGCGGATGATCGCGTACATGAAAACCTCGGGACGGGGAACGGGGACATGATAACCGGGTCGCGAGCGGCGTTTCCCGTTTCCCGTCACCCGTAATCCGTGAAGGCGCCGCCTCGTTCCTGGGGTCGGCGCGGCGACCTAGTCCTCGTCCTCCAGTGCCGGCATCGCCGACCCAGTGGTGGCGGCCTCCTCGTAGAGGACCACCCCCCGGCCGGCGCAGGTCGGGCACACGTGGGAGAACGACTCCAAGAGGCCTTCGGATTCGTTCTTGCGGGTCATCTCTACCAACCCAAGATTCGACACCTCGAACACCTGAGTCCTGGTCTTGTCCCTGGCCAGCGACTCGCGCAGCCGTCTGAGGACGGCGTCGCGGTTCTTGGCGACCTCCATGTCGATGAAGTCGATGACGATGATCCCGCCGATGTCGCGGAGCCGGAGTTGATGGGCGATCTCCTCGGCGGCCTCCAGGTTGTTCTGGAGCACGGTCTCCTCGAGGTTCGAGTGACCCACGAAGCGGCCGGTGTTGACGTCGATGACGGTGAGTGCCTCGGTCCGGTCGACGACGACGTGGCCTCCCGAGGGGAGCCACACCTTGCGATCGAGCGCCTTGCGCAGCTGATCCTCTACGTGAAAGCGCTCGAAGATCGGGATCTCTTCGTCGTAGCGCTGCACCCGTGACACCAGGTCCGGGTCGGCGTCCTTGAGGTAGCCGACCACCTGCTCGAAGACGTCCGGGTCGTCGATCAGGAGGCGGCGGAAGTCCCCCGTGAAGTGCTCGCGAATGACCCTGATCACGAGCGGCGGCTCCTCATGGATGAGGCGCGGGGCGCCGCCTCGCGGCACCGACTCCATGATCTCGCCCCAGGCAGCCAGCAGCCGCTCGATGTCCGCCCGAATTTCGTCCTTAGACGTCCCCTCGGCCGCAGTGCGGACGATCACCCCGAACTGGTCGAGGCCGAGTTCGTCGGAGATTTCCCGGGCGATGTCACGCAGCCGCTCCCGCTCGGCATCGCTCAGCCGACGGCTCACCGATGGCTTCTCGACATTGGGGTCGAGGACCACGTAGCGGCCGGAAAGGTTGATCTCGTTCGTCAGACGGGCGCCCTTGTGGCCCATGGCGTCTTTGACGACCTGGACCAGGACCTCGTCGCCGACCTTGAGGGCCTTCTCGATCCTGGTCCGGTGACGGCCGTCCTTGGGGTCGGCCTGGATGTCGCCGGCATAGAGCACGCCGTTCTTCGGCTCGCCGAAGTCCACGAACGCCGCCTCCATCCCCGGGAGCACGTTACGCACCCGACCCAAGTAGATGTTGTGAGTGAGCGAGGGCCGGTCGGACCGGGCCACGTAGTGCTCGACGAGCAACGCGCCTTCGAGCACGACGATCTGCGTCTGGTACGGGGTGCGCCGCACCAACATCTGCTTCCGCTCGGTCGACGGCGGCGGAAGGATGACCTCCGGCTCGGGGCGCCGTGCCCGTCGACGCGACTCCCGCTGCGTACGGGTGGCGCTCTCGGCGCGCGACTTCTTGGTCGGTTCGGGCGCGACTTCGCGGACGCGCGTGATCTCGACGGTGCTACCCCCGACGCGGCGGGTGGTGCGCTCCTCGACTGCGGTGTCTCCCACCCCGCGCCGGATCACCTCGGCGCGGTGCTTGCGGAACAGGCCCATGGAAAGATCCCTTCGGCGCCCGCGTGCGCGGGCGGCTCTCGTGAACGGCTGTCGCCAGAGGCACGGAGGCGCCCACCCGTCGCTGACAGCCCGACGAGGTCGGTCGGGTCATGCGTTCGACGAGGTGAGGTGTGCGCACTCGGGTGCTCCGGTTTCGATGGGTGAGCGGCGACAGACGGAGCCCGTCGAACAGCGCCCTCCGGCCCGGGAGGTTACCACGCGCCGTCGCGCCGCTCGGTGATTGGGCGCCAATCTCGTTGCCCGTTGCCAGTTACCAGTTGCCAGCAGGAGAAACGCGGACAGCTGATGACGAACACGGGGTTGACGGGAAACGGGAAACGGGAAACGGGAAACTGGCTCAGTTTCCCGCGATCTCCAGCTTCACCTGCTGGCCCTCGCTGGGGTCGTAGCAATGCCGACAGCGCGCCTCGTAGGCACCTTCGGCCCCGATGACCACCAGCTCGTCGGACTCGATCACCCGCTGGGTGAACATCCCGGCGCCTCCGCATCGGTGGCACACCGCCAGGCTCTTGGTCACGTACTCGGCGCGGGTCATGAGTGTCGGGATCGGCTCGAAGGGCCGGCCCAGGAAGTCGAGGTCCAGCCCGGCGACGATCACCTTCTTCCCCGCGTCGGCGAGACGGGAGACCACGTCGACGAGTCCCTGGTCGAAGAACTGCGCCTCGTCGATCCCGACCACGACGGTGTGCGGTTTGACCTTCCGGAGGAGCTCGTCGCTGGAGGCAACCGGCTCGGCGGCGGTCGAGAGCGAGGAATGGGACACGACCGCGTCGGTGGCGTACCGGTTGTCGATCTTCGGTTTGAAGGTCTGGGTCGGAACCCGGGCGATGGTGTAACGGGTGATCCGCCGGATCAGCTCCTCGCTCTTGCCCGAGAACATCGGGCCGCAGATGACCTCGACCCATCCCCGGTCATCGCGACGATCCATGCGGTGGACTGTAGTGGCGGATCGCCGCCCGCCCCGGCGCCTTGCGGCCGGCGCTGCGCCGCAGGACTCCCGCTTGCGCCGCGCCCGGCTCAACCCATGTAGTGGCGCTCCCCCGGCATTCGGTTGTGGGTCATCCAAATGGAATTCACGATGGCCACACTGAGCGCCATCGCCAGGTAGAACGACCCGCCGAAGGACAGGAAGGGCAGCGGCAGGCCCGTGACGGGGAGCAGGCCGACGGCCATCCCGATGTTGACGAACACGTGGAACCCGAACATCGCGGCGATCCCGGTAGCAGCCAGTTGCCCGAATCGATCACGAGCCAGCCCGGCGATCATCAGCATCCGCAAGATGAGCAGCGCGTACAGCCCGATCACGATCGTCCCACCCACGAAACCGAGCTGCTCGGCCACCGCCGTGAAGATGAAGTCGGTGCTCTGCGACGGCACGAACGACAGGTTGGTCTGGGTGCCCTCGAACAGGCCACGGCCGAACATGCCACCGCTTCCGATGGCGATCTGGCTCTGGTTCTGGTTGTAGTTGACGCCCAGCGTCTGCTCGCTCGGGTTGAAGAAGCCGGTGAGCCGCTCCACCTGATAGTCATGAAGGATGCCGAGCTCGACTGCCAGAAGCAGTGCCACGATCGAGAGGACGATCAACAGGATCAGCTGGCGCAGCGTCGTACCGGCCACGAACAGCATCACGAGGGTCACGAACCCGAACACGAGCATGGTGCCCAGGTCGGGCTGGAGGAAGATCAGGATCGCGGGTACCACCACCAGAGCCGCGACCTTGGCGATCCGCAGCCATGCCATGCGGTTCTCCTCGGTCGGCGCGAGCAGCAACGCCATGGCGAGGATCACCGCCACCTTGGCCACCTCCGACGGCTGCAGATCGAACAGGCCGAGGGAGATCCAGCGCTGGGCGCCCTGACGGATGGCCCCGACCGGGCTCAGGACCGCCATCAGCAGCAGCAGGGCACCGGCGTACGCCACCGGGGCGAGCAGCCGCCAATTCCGGTCGCTGATGAACGATCCGGCCAGGAATACGGCGGCGCCGATGGCCACGAAGATCGCCTGACGGACCATCTGCTGGCTGCGAGCGATGCCCGCCGCCTCGAGTCGAGGGCCGGATGCGCTCAGGATCATCACCAGGCCGAGCACGCTGAGCACGGCCACGATGCCGATCAGCAAGTAGTCGGGGCGCGACCGGGTGGGGTGCGGCCGGAGGTCGACGGCGCCGATTCCGGTCATCGTTCGGTGTCCGCTCCGGCGCGCAGCGGGTCGGGGTGCTCGCCGAGGAGGTACTGGAACATGCGCCGAGCCGCAGGAGCCGCCACCTTGCCTCCCGAACCGCCCCGGTCGACCACGATGGCGACCACGAATCGGGGATCGCTGAGCGGCGCCGCACCGACGAACCACGCGGTGTCGATGGCACTCTGCGTGTCGGTGGCCTGAAGGATCTCGGCAGTCCCGGTCTTGCCGCCGACCTCCTGCAGAGCAGCGCAGTCGGCGTCGGAAACACCGCTGTCACAGAACCCCTGGAAGGCGCTGCGGGCGGTGCCGATCGGGCTGTTCACCACGGCGTTGAGATCCTGCCTGATGCGTGCCGTGGTCGACGGCTTCATGTCGAGCTTGCGAGTGGCGCTGGGGAGGTTCGAGAAGATGACGTTGTTCTGCGAGTCCCTCACCGTGGCAACCACCCTGGGCTGCCACACGGTCCCCCCGTTGATGAGAGCGGAGTAGGCGACGGCCATCTGCAAGGGGGTCACCGTCAGCGCCCCCTGGCCGGTGGCGATGTTCATCACGTCGCCGCCCGACCAGCCGCCCTCCGACCGGACGAGACCCGTTCTGTTCTGCTGGTTGAACTGGAACCACTCACGGTCGGGAACGAGGCCCTGCTGCTCGAACGGCAGATCGACGCCGGTCCGATTCCCGAAACCGAGCTTCTTCGCCCACTGCTGGAGGAGGTCCTCGTCCCACCGGACGTCCCGCTCGTTCCAGATCGCCAGGGCGATGGACCAGAAGTAGGTGTTGACCGACTCGGCGAGTGCCGAGTCCAGGTTCACCAACCCGTGACCACCCGGCTTCCAATCGTTGAGGGGCGGCGTGTTGAGGAAGAGGAGCTGTCCGTCAGAAAAGAAGGCCGTGGGGTCGGCGACCTGGTCGACGGTGTCCTTGTACTCATCCTCCAGGACCGGAGATATGCCCTGCTCCAGTGCCAGGGAGGCGACGACCGTCTTGAACGAGGAGCCTGCCGGATAGAGGCCCTGGATCGCGAAGTTGTTGAGCACGGCCTCCTGCTTGAGTCCCTCCCACTCTGTGGTGGTGATCGACCCGTCGGAGAACACCGATGGATCGAAAGAGGGCATCGAGGCCATGGCGATGATCGACCCATCCCTCGGGTCGATGACCACGCCGGCGGCGCGCTTGACGGGCTCCCCCTCCTGACGGGCAAGGGCGATGGCCCTGGTGAGATCGTCCTCGAGGAAGCGCTGGACGTCGAGGTCGATCGTGGTCACGACGCTCCCGCCCGGCTGCGGCGGGGTCTCGTCGATGACGCCCAGGATCTCACCCTGGGCATTGACCTTGTAGGTGATCGTCCCGCTCGTACCCCTGAGGATCCAGTCATACGACCGCTCGATGCCGAACTTGCCCACGCGGTCGTTGGCGGTGATGTCGGTGCGGCTCAGGTCTTCCTCGCTCGGGGCGCCGATGTACCCGACGACATGTGCGGCGGTCTCGCCCAGCGGGTACACCCTCACCGGGACCGGCTCGATCGACACGCCGGGGAACCGTTCGAGGTCCTCGAGCACGAAGGCCGCCGTGGCTGGGGTCACGGGGTCGCCGAGGGCGAACCGGCTGCCCGACCCCCGGTCGTCGAACGTCTGGCGGATCTCCGACGCCGGGATGGAGAGCAGCGCGGACAGGTTCTGGATCAGCGCCGCTTCCTGGTCCAGGCTCAGCAGCTGGCGGTCGACGAACACCCGCATGGTGGCGGTGGTGCCCGCCATCAACTCCTTGCCGTCCCGGTCGAAGATGTCACCCCGAGGCGCCTCAATGGTCACCACCCGCACCTGCTGGTTGGCGGCGACGTCAAGCGAGTCCTGGATGTCGGTGACCTGCAGGAACCACATCCGCAGCAGCAGGATCGAGAAGAGTCCCCCCATCAAGACCCCGACGCTGAGCAGGCGCCATCCCGGCTTCATAGCTCGAACGGCGTCGAGCGGCGTCGGGCCGCCCCGAGCACCCACGTGGCGAACGGCAGGATGGGAGCTGCGAGCACCATGTTGTACAGGGAGGGGAGGAGAACCTTCTTGATGAGGCCGACATCGGCCAGCGTCTTCTCACCGAAGATCGTACTGAGCACCGAAAACAGTGCGAGGCCGCCCGCGGTGACCCCGAATACGAACGGCCCGATCAGGCTGAAGTCGTCTTCGAGGCGATCGCGGAACCTGAGGACGAAGAACGCGACGGTCGTGAGCACCAGCGCCCACAACCCCAGAGCCGAGTCGGAGAGGAGGTCCTGGAGTATGCCGGCCCCGAAGCCGAGCAGCAGCGCCGCCTCGGCGGGCAGGTGACGGGCGAAGGCGATGACGACGAGCAGGACGAGCGCCGGGGCGGCGTCGAACGGCCGAATGGTGGCGAACATCGTCGTCTGCAGCGCCGCCGCGATGACAACGATCGCCGCGGTGGCTATGAGCCGCCTGACTTTCACGGTGCCGACCCGCCCAGGGTCGTCGTCGTGCTCGTCGTGGGAGCCTCATCCGAATCGCCCTCGGACGGGGTACCGCCTTCGGTGGGCACGGGCAAGGGAAGCCCGCTCTGGTCCTCCAGGTCCGTGACCGTGGCTTCGTCGCGGGTGAACACGAGCACCTTGACGAAATCGATGCTCGTCAACCCCGCCACCGGGTCGGCGGTGGTGCGCAATGAGAACCCGACCTCGGCCCGCGCCGCCTCACGAACCCGAGCCACCGGGATCCCTGCCGGAAAGCGCCCGTCGGCAGTCACGAGCAGGTCACCTTCGACAACCGCGGCATCGGTGTTGAACAGCTCCAAGACCATCGGCCCGCTGCCCCGGCCGGTGAGCACGCCGGTCTCGCCAGTTCGTTGGATCCGCACCGCGATGTTGACCGTCGGATCGGTGATGAGGCGAACCCTGGCGACGTCGTTGGTGACGGCCACGACCCGTCCGATCAGGCCCCCCTCGTCCACCACAGGCATGTCGACGCCGACCCCGTCGGCGGAACCCTTGTCAATGACCCGCACGTGATCGAACTCGGACACACCCACGGCGAGCACCGACGCGGCGATCGAGTCGAGTCCACTCGGTGGCTCCACGCCAAGGAGCGCCTCGAGTTCGGCGACCCGGATGCGGACGCTCTCTGTCTCTTGGATCTGACGCTGGAGGTCGGTGACCTGGTCCCGCAGCCGCTGGTTGTCGGCGGCCAGGCTGAACAGGTTGGAGAGATCCTCGAAAAAGCCAGCAATCGGCCGGGTGCCCGTGGCCACGACACGCTCTACGGGTGCGAACACCGCCTGCGCCCCATCCCGCAGAGTGCTCCCGAGGCCCTCCCCCGATGCCCTGAGGTCGATCGTGACCAGCGCGAGGGAGAGAACGAGCAAGCCGACGAAGATGCCGGTGGGCCGGTCGATGTTGCTGGGGCGCCACATGAGCGGCGCGCCCCTACACGCCGCCGGCCGTCGTCGTCAGGACCTCTTGGAGCATGTCGAACTCTTCGAGGCACCGCCCCGAGCCAAGCACGACCGAATGGAGCGGCCTGTCGGCTGTGATGACGGGGGTCCCCGTCTCATTGGCGATCCTGACGTCGATGCCGCGCAGCAGAGCACCGCCACCGGTGATCACGATGCCTCGCTCCATGACGTCCGCCGACAACTCCGGCGGCGTCTTGTCGAGGCAGTACTTGACCGCGTCGACCACACCTTGGACTGGCTCCTCGATGGCCTCCCGCACCTCGGCGGCGGTGATGATGACCGTCTTGGGGAGGCCGGTGACCAGGTCGCGTCCACGGATCTCGGCGTTCGGTTCGTCGACGAACGGCCACGCCGATCCGATTGCCATCTTCAGCTGCTCGGCGGTCCGATCACCGAGCAGCAGGTTGTATTCCTTCTTCACCCAGTTGACGATGGATTCGTCGAGCTCGTCGCCGCCAATCCTGGCGCTGCGGGCAACCACGATTCCGCCCATCGAGATGACCGCCACCTCGGTGGTACCGCCCCCGATGTCGACGATCACCGAGCCGGCAGGCTCATGGATCGGGAGGTCCACCCCGATGGCGGCCGCCATCGGCTCTTCGATGGTGTAGGCCCGGCGCGCCCCGGCGTGATAGGCGGCCTCCTCGACGGCGCGGCGCTCCACCCCCGTGATTCCGGACGGGACACAAATGATGATCCTGGGGCGGGCCCATCGCCGCGGCTGCACCTTCTTGATGAAGTAGCGCAGCATCTTCTCGGTGATGTCGAAGTCAGCGATGACACCATCGCGCAAGGGGCGAATCGCCTGGATGTGTGAAGGGGTGCGGCCGATCATTCGCTTGGCCTCCAGGCCCACGGCGAGAGCCCGGTTGTCCCTGGTGTTGATCGCCACGACCGACGGCTCGTTCAGCACGATCCCCTGGCCGCGGACGTACACCAGAGTGTTCGCCGTGCCGAGATCGATCGCCATGTCGCGGGTCGCCAGCGACATCAAGCTGGTAGCCATTCGCGCCCTTGCTGGAGTCAGCGGAGTGTACCCCGCTCT
>JAZDHM010000011.1:0-11051 GCA_043805935.1 Actinomycetota bacterium | reverse complement strand
CGAGCGGGGTCCCCACCACCGACTGGTGGGTCATCGCCGCCGGCACCTCGATGAGCGACTCGACACCGCCGAGGCTCTCGGCGAGGCAGAACACCTCGGTACGCTCGGCGAGGTGATGGGCCGCCTCCATTCCCCCGGCCGGACGGAACGACACCATGCCCCCGAAGGCGTCCATCTGGCGGTGTGCCAGGGCATGGTCGGGATGCGACGTGAGCCCCGGGTACATCACCTCGGCGACCCTGGGATCGGCGGCGAGGTGCTCGGCGATCACCATGGCGTTGGCGCAGTGCCGCTCCATCCGCACCGCCAGGGTCTTGATTCCCCGCAGCACCAGCCAGGCGTCGAATGGCCCCGGCACCGGGCCGGCGGCGTTCTGCAGGAATCGAAGCCGCTCATGCAGCTCGGGGTTTGCGGTGACCAGCGCCCCTCCCACCACGTCGGAGTGGCCACCCAGGTACTTGGTCGTGGAGTGCAGCACGATGTCGGTTCCGAACTCGAGCGGCCGCTGCAGGTACGGGGTGGCGAAAGTGTTGTCGACCACGAGCAGCGCCCCGCCCTCGTGGGCGATGGCGGCGAGACGCGCCATGTCGGCAACACGCAGCAGTGGGTTGCTCGGGGTCTCGACCCACACCAGCCGGGTGTTCTCGCGCATCGCCGCGGCGACCGAGTCGGGATCGGTGGGACGGGCGACGCTCCAGGCGAACCCCTGCTCGCCGAGTACCCGGGCGAAGAACCGGAAGGTGCCGCCGTAGGCATCGTCGGGAAGGAGCACGTGGTCGCCGGCACCGAGGAGGTACCCGCACAGCGCCGCCGCCGCCATACCCGAGGAGGTGGCCACGCTGCCGCCGCCGGATCCCTCGTCGACGCCCTCGAGATCGGCGAGGGCGGTTTGCAGCGCCGTGCGAGTCGGATTGTCGGTGCGGGAGTAGTCGTATCCGGAGTACTTGCCCGGGGCGTCCTGGGCGTAGGTACTGGTGGCGTAGATCGGAACCACCACCGCGCCCGTGGTGGGTTCAGGGTCCTGACCGCTGTGGATCGCCTTCGTCTCGAACTTCACGCTTCCTCCCCGAACCCGTGGGATCGCATCCAAGCGTCGTCGAAGATCTTCGAGAGGTAATTGCGGCCCCCGTCGGGCACGACCACCACCACCAGGTCGTCAGGCCGCCGCCTCGCCACCCGCAGCGCCCCCTCGATGGCCATCCCCCCCGACCCGCCGACGAGGATCGCCTCCTCGCGCACCACCCGCCGGGTCATGGCGAAGGCCTCGGCATCGGTCACCACCTCGTATTCGTCGACCACGGAGCGGTCGAAGGTCTCCGGCCAGAAGTCCTCACCGACGCCCTCGGTCAGGTAGGTGGTCACCTCCTCCGGAGAGCCGGCGGTGAAGATCGAGCCGCGGGGATCGACGCCCACCACCCACACCGCCGGGTCCTGCTCCTTGAGGTAACGCGCGATGCCGGTGATCGTCCCCCCGGTACCGACACCGGCGACGAGCACGCCGATCTGGCCGTCGGTCTGCCGCCAGATCTCCGGCCCGGTGGTCTGGTAGTGGGCTTGGACGTTGGCCGGGTTGGAGTACTGATCGGGCCGGTAGTGGCCGGGGCGCGACGCCAGATCGGCCGCCACCGAGTAGTACGACCGCGGATCGTCGGGCGCCACATCGGTGGGGCAGACCACCACCTCGGCGCCGTACGCCCGCAGCAGGTCCTGCTTCTCCTTCGATTGCTTGTCGGCCATCACCGCGATCAGGCGGTAGCCGCGCAGCGCCGCCACCATCGCCAGCCCGACGCCGGTGTTGCCGCTGGTCGGCTCCACGATCGTGTCACCGGGATTGAGCAATCCCATGCGCTCGGCTCGTTCGATCATCCCCAGGCCGATGCGATCCTTAATCGACCCGCCCGGATTCACCGACTCCACCTTGGTGACCAGGTTGCCGGCGGGGTGCAGGCGGCCCAGGCGCACCATCGGGGTGCCGCCGATCGCCGACAGGATGTCCGGGCGGATGTCCACCGGAGCGAGGTTAGGGGACCGATTCGTGGCCTGGCCCCCGGTAAGCGGTCGCTCGATCAATGCCGCGAGGCGCACGATCGGCGCCAAGAGGCAAACGACCCTCGTACCGAGGGCAGTTGGTCAGTACGGTCGAACTGTCGGCTGAAGCATGCCAGGCAACTCCCACTTCCTTGGGACCGAAGGGGCATGGTCCCCCCCATGCCTCGATGCACTCCCCGTGACCGCTCCGTCCGTCGTCGTCGGCTTGGGCAATGAGATTGCCGGTGATGACGGGGTCGGGATCCGAGTGGCCCAACGGATCCGTCAGCTCCTCACCGACACACCGGAGATCGACGTCGTACCCCTCCCCTGGGCAGGCCTGGCACTCCTCGACGTGTTGCGGGATCGGGACCGGGCGGCGATCGTCGACTGCCTGACGAGTGGCCGCGTTCCCGGCACCGTGGTGCGCCTCGACGAGGAGGGTTTCGCCGGATCGGTGCGCCTCAACTCGTTCCACGACATCGCCTTCCCCACGGTAATGGGACTCGGCCGTCGCATGGGCTGGCACATGCCCCGGCAGGTCGCCATCTGGGGGATCGAGGCCGAATGCATCGGAGAGTTCCGCGAGGGCCTGTCCCCGGCCGTCGCCGGGGCCGTGGAGCCCGTGATCCAGGAGGTGCTCGGGTTCATGGGGATTGTGGAAGACCGGCTCGTACCAACGGGGGTGACCCGATGACCTCTCTCGCCAACCCGCTCGCCGGACCACTGGCACCGGGAGTCCTGTCCCAGAGTGAACGGGAGCTGCGCGACGCCTTCCTCGCCGACATCGAACGGCTGCCGGGGGCCGGGAGGATCCAGCAATGCATCCAGTGCGGAACCTGCACGGCGTCGTGCCCGGTGAGCTTCGCGATGGACCTCACACCCCGCCAGGTGATCGCCATGTTCCGCGCCGGGGCCATCGAGGAGTTGCTCCGCAGCCGCACGATCTGGGTCTGCGCCTCCTGTTACCAGTGCACCATGCGATGTCCGGCCGACATCAGCATCACCGAGTTGCTGTACGCCTTCAAGCGGATGGCGATCGACAGAGGCATCTTCCCGCCCAAGTTCCCGGTCCATGTGCTCGCCGAGACCTTCGCCGATCAGGTGAAGCACCGGGGGCGTAACCACGAGCTGGGGATGATCCTGCGTTACTACCTGCGCACCCGGCCGACCGAACTCCTGCGCCGACGCCGCACCGGATGGGCCCTGTGGCGCCATGGACGCCTTCCCATCAGGCCGAGCCGGATCCGCGACATCGATGCATTCCGCCGGATCATCGCCAAGGCGGAGAGCTTCGATCTTCCCCAGGAGCACATCGAGCGGGAGAAGGTTGCCGACACGGTGGGCTATGCCGCCATCGAGAGGTGAGGCCACGAGATGAAATACACCTACTACCCGGGATGCAGCCTCCATGCCACCGGGGTCGGCTACGACAAGTCGATCCGAGCGGTGTTCTCCAGACTCGGGCATGACCTCGTTGAGCTCGACGATTGGAACTGCTGCGGCGCCACCGCCTACACCTCGGTCCGCAAGACCGTCGCCTACACCATCTCCGCACGGAACCTGGCCCTCGCCGCCCGCGTCGGCGACGACGTGGTGGCTCCGTGCAGCGCCTGCTATTACGTGCTCAATCGAACCCGAAAGGCGCTCGCCGAACAGCCGGAGCTGCGGGACCGGGTAGGTCTGGCGTTGGCCGAGGCTGGCCTCGAGGTCGGCGACGGCGTTCCGGTCCGCCATCCGCTCGAGGTCCTTCTAACCGATGTCGGCATCGACCGGATCCTGGCCGCTCAGACCCACTCGATCGCCGGGTTTCGGCCGGCGTGCTACTACGGATGCCAAATCGTCCGACCCCTCTCGGCGCTTGATGAGGATCCCGAGCTGCCCACCTCGATGGAACGCCTGTTCTCGGCGCTCGGTGCCGAGCCGGTCGACTACCCGCCCAAAGTGCGCTGTTGCGGGGGCATGCTCGTGGCGACCTTCCCCGAGGTGGCGGCCGAGCTGTGCGAGGCGCTGTTCGGATGGGCGGACGAGCGGGGGGCCAACTGCATCGTCACCGTCTGCCCGCTCTGCCAGGCGAACCTCGACCTGTTGAATCTCGCGCCCAAGCGGCGCAACGGGTCGCGGCCCATCCCCGTGCTCTATTTCACCCAGATCATCGGCCTCGCCATCGGGTGCTCACCGGCCGAGGTGGGGCTGGAACACGGGCTGACAGAAGTGACGGTGGAGGTTCCGCCATTGGCGGTCACGACCGGAGGGAGTCGACATGACTGACGGTGCCGAGCCGCGCGTCGGCGTCTATGTGTGCCATTGCGGCTTCAACATCTCGGCAACCGTCGATGTGGCCGCGGTACGCGAGGTCGCCGAAGGCAGGCCCAACGTCGTGGTTGCACGCGACTACGAGTTCATGTGCTCCAACGCCGGTCAGGACTTGATCAAGCAGGACATCCAGGAGAACGGGGTGAACCGGGTCGTCGTCGCCGCTTGCAGCCCGCTGATGCACGAGCCCACGTTTCGGGCTGCCGCCGAGGAGGCGGGTCTCAACCCGTACCTGGTCCAGATCGCCAACATCCGTGAGCAGTGTGCCTGGGTCCACCCTGACCGGGAGCCGGCCACCGCCAAGGCGGCCGGCCTCGTCAATGCCGCCATCGCCCGGGTGGCGCTGCATCAGCCACTACAGGCAGCCCACGCCGACGTCAACCCGGCGACATTGATCGTCGGTGGGGGGATCGCCGGCATCCAAGCAGCTCTCGAGATCACCGAATCGGGTAGTGAGGTCTACCTCGTCGAACGGCAGTCGACGATCGGTGGGATGATGGCTCGCTTCGACAAGACCTTCCCGACACTCGACTGTGCCGCCTGCATCCTCACCCCCAAGATGGTGGGTGCCAATCGCCGAACCAACCTCCACCTCATGACGATGAGCGAGGTGGAGGCGGTCGAGGGCTTCGTCGGCAACTTCGAGGTCTCCGTCCGCAAGCATGCCCGCTACGTCACCCCGGAGTGCACCTCGTGCGGCGATTGCGTCAAGGTGTGCCCGGTCTCCGCGCCCGACCCCTTCAACGAGTACCTGACCGAGCGGACGGCGATACACAAGACCTTCCCCCAGGCCATTCCGAGCACCTACGCCATCGACCGCCAGGGCCGCTCGCCGTGCATGGAGGCGTGCCCGATTCACCAGAATGCCGCCGGCTACGTCGCCCTCATCGCCGAGGGCCGCTTCGCCGATGCCGCCCGGCTCATCCGACGGCGCAATCCCCTCCCCTTCATCTGTGGGCGGGTCTGCTACGCGGCCTGCGAGGAGGCGTGCAGCCGCGCCAAGGTGGACGAACCGATCGCCATTCGCGCCCTGAAGAGGTTCGCCATGGATTGGGAGCGGGAGCACGAGCCGATGCCGCAACCCGAGCCGCCTCCGCAGCTCCGGCCGGAACGAGTCGCCGTGATCGGCTCCGGACCCGCCGGTCTCACCTGTGCATTCGACCTGGCAAGCGAGGGATACCAGGTCACCGTGTTCGAGAAGCACGACAAGCTCGGCGGCATGCTGGCGGTCGGGCTCCCCGGGTACCGCTGCCCCCGCTCCATCCTCGAGCACGACCTCGACTACATCCGGCGTGTCGGGGTCACGATGCGGACCAGGAAAGAGCTCGGTAAGGATTTCTCGATCGATGACCTGCTGGGCGACGGCCCGGGCTTCGGATTCAAGGCGGTGTTCCTCGGGATCGGCGCCCACGAAGGGTTGCCACTCGGGATCCCCGGTGAGGACGCCGACGGTGTCGTCTCCGGCGTCGAGTACCTGCGTGCCATCAACCTGGGCCTCCCTCAGGAAACCGGGCGACGGGTGGCGGTCGTCGGCGGCGGCAACACCGCACTCGATGCCGCCCGAACGGCGCGCCGCGAGGGTGCCGAGGTCACCGTGCTCTACCGGCGGACCCGCGCTGAGATGCCCGCCGAGGAGGACGAGTTCGCCGACGCCGTGGCCGAGGGAGTCCGCTTCGACTACCTGACGGCCCCTGTCAAGGTGCTCGTCGCCGACGGTCGAGTTCGCGGCCTGCGATGCGTCCGGATGGAGCTCGGCGAACCCGACGCCAGCGGGCGCCCGCGGCCGGTGCCCCGGGAGGGCAGCGAGCACGATCGCGAGTTCGAGACGGTGATCGTGGCCATCAGCCAACGGCCCGACCACGGGTGGTACTCCGCGAATGGCGGCGCGCCGAAGCGCACGTTCGCCTTCACGCGGTGGGACACCATCGAGGTCGACCCCGAGTCGCTGGTCACCCCCGTCCCCGGCGTGTTCGCCGGCGGTGATGCCGTGCTCGGCCCGGCGACCGTGGTCGAGTCGATGGGCCAGGGCCGGCGGGCGGCGGAGGCGATCCACAAGTACCTCGAGGGCGCCGAACTGGCGGCCTTCACCACTCACATGCCCTCCCCTCACCCGGACGCTGGCTTCGAAGAGCGGCCGTACCGGCAGGCGCCGCGGTACGCGGACACGACCCGGCTCCCTCGGGCGGAGATGCCGAAGCGGTCGGCGACGGAGCGGCTCGCCGACTATGAGGAGGTCGATCTCGGGTTCTCGGAGGAGGAGGCGCGCCGCGAGGCACGCCGCTGCCTCCACTGCGGAGTGTGCGTCGAATGCCAATCATGCGCCGACATTTGCCCACCGCAGGCGGTGCGGCTCGAGATGACCGACGAGATAGTGAAGATTCAGGTCGGCCAAATCCTGGTATCGACCGGGTACGAGACCTTCGACCCCCGGCGTGCGACCAGGTATGGGTACGGTCGTTACGACAACGTGGTGACGAGCCTCGAGTTCGAGCGGATGCTCAACTCGACGGGCCCCACGGGCGGGAAAGTGCTGCTCAAGAACGGGCAGGCTCCCCGGGCGGTCGGGTTGGTCCACTGTGTTGGCTCGCGCGACGAGAAATACAACCGGTACTGCTCACGAGTGTGCTGCATGTCCGCCCTGAAGTTCGCCCACCTGGTCAGGGAGCGAACCGACGCAGACGTCTACGAGTTCTACATCGACATGCGGGCGGGTGGGAAGGGTTACGAGGAGTTCTATCAGCGGGTGCTGCGGGAGGGGACGACCGTGATCCGGGGGGCGGTCGCCGAGGTCGTGCCCGCCATGGCCAACGGTGGGGATCCCCATCTCCTGGTCCGTTGTGAGGACACGCTCATCGGCAAGTTCCGGGAGATCCCAGTGGACATGGTCGTACTGTGCACCGCGCTCGAGCCGCCCCGAGACGCCGAGTCGGTCGCCCGGGTGTTCTCATTGAGCCGAAGCCCCGACGGCTTCCTCCTCGAGCGCCACCCCAAGCTCGACCCGGTTGGGACCACCACGGACGGCGTGTACGTCGCCGGATGCAGCCAAAGCCCCAAGGACATCCCCGACACCGTGGCCCAGGCGCAGGCGGCGGCAGCCCGCATCCTGGCGCTCATCGCAAAGGGGCAGGTGAGGATCGACCCGGTTCGGGCGACCGTCGTCGAGGAGCTGTGCGGCGGGTGCAGGACGTGCATCCCACTGTGCCCGTACCAGGCGATCCGATTCGATGCCGCCAAGAAGGTCGCCCGAGTCAACGAGGCCCTCTGCCAGGGTTGCGGAACCTGCGTCGCAGCCTGCCCCGCCTCGGCGATCACCGGGGCGGGCTTCACCGACGAACAGATCATGGCCGAACTCGAGGGCCTCCTGGCCCCCGTCGGATAGGTGGTGAGAGTCATGGTGACAACGACGAGTGAGGTCCCGGTGGCGACCACCACCCCCGGCGGGTGGCAGCCGCGGATCGCCGCCTTCCTATGCAACTGGTGCAGCTACACCGGCGCCGACCTCGCCGGGATATCGCGGATGGAGTGGGATCCGAGCGTCAGCATCGTCCGTGTGATGTGCACCGGTCGGATGGACCCGACCTTCGTGGCCAAGGCCTTCGAACTCGGAGCGGACGGGGTGATCGTCTCCGGGTGCCATCCCGGCGACTGCCACTACCAGGAGGGCAACTACAAGGCACTGCGCCGGGTGCACCTGATGAAGCGGCTGCTCGAGGACTTCGGCATCGACCCCGACCGGCTGCGCCTCGTCTGGGTGTCGGCCAGCGAGGGGGACCACTGGGCGGAGACCGCCAACCAGATGGCCCAAGAGATCCGGTCCATGGGACCCATGAGGACACAGTCATGACCACCGAGACCAAGACCAAGCCCAAGCTGGCCCTCTACTGGGCCGCTTCGTGCGGCGGCTGTGAGATCGCAGTACTCGACATAGAGGAGAAGATCCTCGACGTCGACGCCGCCTTCGACATCGTCTTTTGGCCAGTGGCCGTGGATTTCAAGGTCAGGGACGTCGAGGCGATGGCGGATGGCGAAATCGACGTCTGCCTGTTCAACGGGGCGGTGCGCAACTCGGACAACGAGTACATGGCCCGGCTGCTGCGCCGAAAGGCAAAGATCTTGGTCGCCTTCGGGTCCTGTGCCTACGAAGGCTGTATCCCCGCCCTGTCGAACACAACGACCCGGCAAGCCACCCTCGACTGGGCATTCCGCGATTCTCCCTCGACCGACAACGCCGCCGACGTCCGGCCCCAGGTGCGCACCGAGGTGGCCGGGGGCACGCTGACGCTTCCCGAGTTCTGGGAGACGGTGTGCTCACTCGGTCAGGTAGTAGATGTCGACTACTCGATTCCCGGCTGCCCACCCCAAGCTCACCAGATCTGGGCCGTCCTGGAGACGGTGATCGACATCCTCGAGCACGGCAAGCCCCTTCCACCGCGGGGATCCATCCTCGGTGCCGGCGACAGCACCTGCTGTGACGAGTGCCCTCGCACCCGTGAAGACAAGAAGATCACCAAGTTCGTTCGGATCCACGAGGTCATCCCCGATCCCGACCGCTGCCTGCTCGATCAGGGGATCCTCTGCATGGGACCCGCCACCCGCAGCGGGTGCGGCGCGCTATGCGTCTCGGTGGGCGTCCCCTGTCGAGGCTGCTACGGACCACCACCTCACTCCAAGGACCAGGGCACGAAGATGATCTCAGCTTTGGCGTCGGTGGTCGACGCCAAGGATCCCGAGGAGATCGACCGCATCCTCGAGGGCATCGTCGACCCGATCGGCACCTTCTACCGATTCTCCATGGCAACTGCCACCCTCGCCGGAGCCGTCCGGCCGAGGCCAAGCGGGGGCCGCAGCGACGATGGGAGGTCGACTCCATGACGAGGATCACAATCGACCCGATCACCCGCCTCGAGGGTCACGGCAAGATCGACATCTTCCTCGACGATCAGGGTGAGGTCGCCGACTGCTATTTCATCGTCCCCGAGCTGCGCGGGTTCGAGGCATTCTGCGTCGGCAGGCCAGTGGAGGAGATGCCCAGGATCACGTCGCGCATCTGCGGGGTGTGCAGCGAGGCGCATCACATGGCCGCGGCGAAGGCGTGCGACGATGTCTTCCACGTCGAGATCCCATCTGCGGCCCGCAAGCTCCGTGAGCTGCTGTACTCGGCTTTCTTCGTAGGTGATCACGCCACCCACTTCTACATCCTGGGCGGGCCCGACTTCGTCATGGGGCCGGACGCGCCGCCCGCCGAGCGCAACATCCTGGGGATGATCCACAAGCTCGGGATCGACGTCGGCAAGACGGTGATCCGAGCCCGGGCCGCAGCGCACGACATCGTCAAGACGCTGGGTGGCAAGACGATCCACATGGTCACATCGATTCCCGGGGGGGTGACCAAGGGTCTCACCGAGGAGGAACGACAGGGAGTGGTCGCCAACGCCCAGAAACTGCTCGATTTCGGGACGTTCACCCTGCAGGTCCTCAACGATCTCGTACTCGGGAATCAGCAGTACCTGGAACTGATCCTGTCGGACACGTACACGAACCGATTCCATTCGATGGGGACGGTGGACGCCAACAACCACGTCAACTTCTACGACGGCATGGTGCGCGTCGTCGACGTCGATGGGGTGGAGATGCTCAAGTACCACCCGCGCGACTACCTCGACCATGTCGCCGAGCATGTCGAGCCGTGGAGCTACCTCAAGTTCCCCTTCCTGAAGCAGAAGGGATGGCACGGCTTCGAGGACGGGAACGACAGCGGACTGTATCGGGCCACTCCCCTCTCCAGGCTCAACGCCGCCGACGGAATGGCAACCCCACTCGCCCAATCCGAGTACGAGCGGTTCTACGAGACCCTCACCGGCGACAAGAGTGGGAAGACCCCGGTCCACCAAACGCTGGCGACGCATTGGGCCCGGGTCGTCGAGCTCATCTACGCGGCCGAGCGGACCATGCAGCTGGCCACCGACGACGAGATCACCAGCGCCGACATACGGGTGATCCCAACAGAGATCCCCACCGAAGGCGTGGGAGGCGTCGAGGCTCCGCGCGGGACGCTGACCCACCACTACGTCACGGACGAACGGGGCATCCTCACCGCGGTCAATCTGATCGTCGGCACGACCAACAACCACGGACCGATCAGCATGTCGATCAAGAAGGCCGCCCAGGGCATCATCAAGCGTGGAGTCGAGGTCACCGAGGGCACTCTCAATCGGATCGAGATGGCGTTCCGCGCCTACGACCCGTGCTTTGCCTGTGCCACCCACAGCCTTCCCGGGGCGATGCCGCTCATCGTCCGGGTACGGGCCCCCGATGGCACCGTGCTCACCGAGGCGGGACGCTGATGCACGAGTACTCCCTCGCCACCGAGATCCTCACGGTGGCCCTTGACGCGGCCGACGCCTCAAGCACCGGGATGGTCACCGCGGTGCACGTCAGCCTCGGCGAGCAAACCCACCTCGACCGGGAGGTGCTGGCCGAGGCCTTCGTGATGGCCGCCGCGGGCACGCGGGCCGAAGGGGCGATCCTGCAGGTGACGGTGCCGGAGAGCGAAGCGAACGGCGTGGCGGTGACCGCCATCGACCTCTCTGACTAGCAGGCGACCCGTCGAACGGGTGCCTACCCGCTCCCCGGTCCATTGGCCGTGGCCGCCGCCTCCATCTCGCCGAGCAGCGCAATCGCCTCGAGTGCCTCTCCCTCCTCGAGAC
>JAZDHM010000010.1:0-5643 GCA_043805935.1 Actinomycetota bacterium | reverse complement strand
GCCATCGTTGACCACCACGCGCAGCGATTCGTCGAGATGCACCGGTCCGAGATGCAGGGGCGTCGCCCAGAATCTCTCGTAGGAACCGCCGAACGGGGCGTTCGCCCAGGCGAGTGCCGCTGCGGCGGCGACCAGCAGCACGATCCCCCCGGCCGACTCGACTTGGGTGAACCGCAGCAGCGGACGCATCAGTGTCGGGATCCGACGATCGGAGTTGATCCACGACCCGGGTGTGCGAGGGGCGGCGGGCTCGGTCACGAGCGAGCAGGGTACTTCGCCGGTCCACCCGTTCTCCTCGTGCGACCGTGACGCCGAGCACGCGGGTGCACGAAGGCGAGCGCGACCCACTCCGTATACTCCCGCGGTCCCCCGAGGAGATCCCCCTGGACCCCGATCTCTGGCCGTACCTCGCCGTCGCCGCCGGGACCCTCGCCCTGCTGCTGGCAGCGATGCGCGCCCGCCAGGTCCTCGCCGCCCCGCACGGCAGCGACCGGATGCGCGAGATCGCGGCGGCGATCCGCCAGGGCTCGATGGCGTTCCTCCGCCGCGAGTACGCCTGGGTGGGCGTCTTCGTTCTGGCGATGGCCGGCCTCATCAGCGTCCTGGTCTCTCACGGGTGGCCGTGGGGGGCGATGGCGTTCATCGCCGGCGCTGCCCTCTCGGGAGGGGCAGGCGTGATCGGGATGCGCATCGCCAGCGCCGCCAACGTCCGGACCGCCGAGGCGGCCCGCCGGGGAGGGGTGCGACAGGCGCTCCCACTCGCCTTCCGGGGCGGGTCCGTGGTCGGGTTCACCGTGGCCGGGCTGGCGCTGGCCGGCTTCGGCCTCGGCTTCTTGGCGTTCACCAAATGGCTCGAGGTCGACCAGCCCTATCGGGTGCTCACCGCGATGGCACTGGGTGGTTCGTCGATCCCCCTGTTCGCCCGGGTCGGGGGAGGTCCCTCCACCAAGGCCGCCGACGTCGGCGCCCAACTGGTCGACAAGACGGAGCCAAGGATCCCCGAGGACGACCCGCGCAATCCGGCGGTGATTGCCGACATGGTCGGTGACAACGTCGGCGGGGTCGCCGGCATGGGGGCGGATCTGTTCGAGTCCTTCGGCGGCGCTCTCGTCGCTCCGATCGTCTTCGCCGCCTTCACCTTCGAGGGCCGGGGATACCTCGCCGCGTCGATCGCGTTCCCCCTTGCCATTGCCGCGCTCGGCATGGGGGCGTCGATCATCGGCTCGTTCTTCGTCCGGCCGATCGGCAACAACCTGGGGGCGGCGTTGCACCGCGGCACGTATGTCGCCGCCGGGCTCACGGCGGCAGGGTCGATCGGGCCGGTGCACTGGTTGTTCGGCACGGCTCCGGGCGTCGACGAGCTCGGCCTGTTGCTCGTCGTCCTCATCGGCGTGGCGGTCGGCCTGGCCATGGCCCTACTGACCGGGATGTTCACCAGCGACCATTGGCGTCCGGTCAAGAACATCGCCCGTCAAACGGAGACCGGGCCGGCCGCGGTGGTGCTCGTTGGCATCGCCGACGGGATGCGGTCGGCGGCGTACTCGGTGCTCGTGGTCGCCGCCGGGATCGTGGGGGCGTACTGGGCGGGTGGCATGGCGCTGGGTAGCGGTGGGCGCATCTACGGGATCGCGATCGCCGCCATCGCGATGTCGTCGACACTGGGCATCGCGGTGTCGGTGGACGCCCTCGGACCGATCGCCGACAACGCCGCGGGCATCGCCCAGATGTCCCCGCTCTCCGAGGAGACCCAGATGGCCACCGAGGCCCTCGGCTCGCTGGGCAAGACCACGGCGGCGGTGGCCAAGGGGTGTGCCATCGGGTCGGCAGCGGTCACCACGCTGGCGCTCCTGTTCACGTTCGGCGCCGCAGTCGGGCTCTCGGCCGTCGACGTCCTGCACGTGGAGACCATGATCGGTCTCCTCCTCGGCGGCGCCTTCCCCTTCCTGTTCTCCGCCTTGGTGATCAAGGCCGTGGGCCGCACCGCCAACGAGATGATCGAGGAGGTGCGCCGCCAGTTCCGGGAGATTCCCGGGCTTGGCGACGGCCGCGCCGGCGCCAGGGCTGACTACACCCCGTGCGTCGGCATCACCACGTCCGCGGCGCTGTGGGAGATGCTGCTCCCCGGGGCGCTGACCGTGGTTCTCCCGTTGGCCATCGGATTCATCGACGTCGAGGCGCTCGCCGGGTTCCTCGCCGGTGCTCTGATCACCGGGACCCTGTTGGCGATGTTCATGGCCAACGCCGGCGGGGCGTGGGACAACACCAAGAGGCTGATCGAGGCCGGGGCCTACGGCGGCAGGGGCAGCGGCGCCCACGAGGCCGCCGTCATCGGTGGCGCAATCGGCGATCCCTTCAAGGACACCGCCGGTCCGGCCCTCAACGTCGTCATCAAGCTGATGGCGATCGTCTCGCTGGTGTTCGCTTCGGCGTTCCTGTGAGTCTCGAGTTCTGAGTGAGACCCTGATTCTCCTGCTCATGACTGATGACTGATGGCTGACGACTGATGACTGATGACTGACGACTGATGACTGACGACTGACTGACGACTCGTGCCTCACAACTCAGAAGGGTCCGCCGGTTCCGGACGGTTCCGCCGCTCCTGCTCGCGACGCAGGCGGTCCCGGCGCGCCTCGGCGGCCCGCTGCCGGGTGCGACGCAGCAGCATCCACATCCCGCCGAGCGCGGCGAAGAAGAACAGCCACACGAGCGCGCTGCCGAACGAGTCAGGGAGGTCGGTCTGTGCGGCGGTGAGAAGGTTCACGCGGCGAGAGGGTACGCCGATGGGCACGGGCCGGGCGAGGGGACCCGTCCGGGCCCGTACCCTACGGTGACCCTCCAGCGAGGCCGACCCTGATCGAGATCACCCTTGTCCGTCACGCCGAGACGACCGCCAATGTCCGTGGCATCTGGCAGGGGCACAGCGACGCCGCCCTGAGCGAGCATGGCCGCACCCAGGCCGCAGCGCTCGGGGCGCGCTTCGCCGGGCGCCGGTTCGACGTGGTGGTGGCGTCCGACCTCCAGCGCGCCATGGAGACGGCCGGCGCGGCCGGCTTCGACGCCAGGCTCGATCGGCGGTGGCGGGAGCTCGACATCGGGAGGTGGGAGGGCCTCTCGCACCAGCAGGTCCGCGAGCGGTATCCCGATGAGATCGCCCGGATCGATGCCGGGGAGCCGCTCCGGCTGGGGGGCGGGGAGTCGTGGCCGGAACTCACGGATCGGGTGGGCCGCGCCCTCGGCGACCTGGTCGACCAGGTGTCCGACGGCGCCAAGGTGCTGGTCGTCACCCACGGGGGAGTGATCCACGCTGCGGTCGAGGCGGGCTTCTCCCTGGTCGGGCACGACCTGACCGGCGATGGGAGCCGGGGACTCGGCACCCTCCGCAACTCCTCGGTCACCGAAACCGTTGCCGGCGAGGGCGGCTTCCACCTCCGCGTCTTCAACGATGCAACTCACCTCGACGCCGACGAGGGGCCGGGAATCGCCCTGATCCGCCACGGGGAGTCCGAGGCGAACGTGTCGGGCAAGTGGCACGGCCGCACCGACGGTCCGCTCAGCGAGCGGGGTCGGTCCCAGGCGGCGGGATTGGGGGAGCGCTGTCGAACGCTGAACCTGGTGTTCGCCTCGCCGCTGGAACGCGCCCGGGCGACCGCCGAGGCCTTGGCCGCTCCCAACGGCCTCCCGGTGTCGATCCGTCACGATCTCGCCGAGATCGATTTCGGTGAGTGGGAGGACATGACCTTCGCCGAGATCTCGGCGCGCCATCCGGAGGAGTGGTCCGCCGTGTTCGAGCACGGACACGACCTTCCGCGCGGCCGCACCGGCGAGACCTTCTCCGGAGCCGGGGCGCGGCTGGCTGGGGTGATCGATCAGGTCGCGGCGCGGCATCCGGACGAACGAGTCGCCCTGGTCAGCCACGGCGGGCTGATCTGGGCGGCCACCGCCCGCATCCTCGGCATCCCCTGGAGAGCCTGGCGGTCGCTCTCGATACCGGCGAACGCCAGCCTGAGCCACGTGCGCGTCGACGGAGGGGGGCCGGTGTTGGTCGACTACAACACGGGTGTGCCCGCGGACGGCCACTCTCGCGTACCGCGGCCCGAGGGCCGCGACTAGATGCGGATCCTGCTCGTCACCAACGACTACCTCCCCAAGCCGGGGGGGATCCAGCAGTACCTGGGCGGCCTGGTGGGAGCCCTGTCCGCCGAGGTGCGGGTGCTGGCACCCCGTGACGAGGGGGTCGACCCGGCCGTGCACCGTAATCGCCGTGGGTTCATGTGGCCCACCGGGCGCGTCCGGCGCTGGGTGCGCGCCGAGATCGGGGACTTCGCCCCCGACGTCGTGCTCTTCGGTGCCCCCCATCCGCTGGCGCACCTGGGACCCGGGCTCCGCCGGGAGACCGGCGTGCCCTACTCGGTGTTGTGCCACGGCGCCGAGATCATCCTTCCGGCCGCATTCCCCGTGGTGCGCAGCCTGATCCGCTACCCGCTGGTCCACGCCGACGCCGTCTTCGCCGTGTCGGAGTACACGACGCGACGGGTCGAGCGACTGGTCCGCCGTCCGGTCCGGACGGTTGGGGCTGGGGTCGATCCGTCTTTTCAACCGGGGGAGCGTCCCCGGGGAACACCGGTCGTGGGATGCGTCAGCCGGTTCGTCCCGCGCAAGGGCCAACGCCGCCTGCTCACCGCGCTGGCCGCGGTGCGCGCCGAGGGCCGGGAGGTCGACGGCCTCTTCGTCGGAGCCGGCCGTGACGAGGCGGCGCTGCGGCGGCTGGCGGCGCGGCTGGGGGTGCCGTGCCGGTTCGAGGTGCGGGTGGCCTACGACCGTCTCCCCGGGCTGTACCGGGAGATGACGATCTTCGCCATGCCGTGCCGGTCGCGGTGGTTCGGGCTCGAGGCGGAGGGTCTCGGGGTGGTATTCCTCGAAGCGGCGGCGTCGGGGCTGACGGTGATCGCCGGGGACTCCGGCGGCGCCCCCGAGACGGTGGTGCCGGGGACGACCGGGTTCGTCGTCGACGGCGACGAATCCCTCGCCGAGGCGATCCGATTGCTCATCGACGACCCGGCCCTGGCCGCCGAGATGGGCCGCAGGGGGCGGGAACGGGTGGTCTCGGAATGGTCGTGGAGATCGGTGGCTGGCCGGTTCATGGAAGGGTTCGCGGCGGCGCTCGGCGGGGAAGATCGCGACGGCGGCGGCACGCGGCGTTCTTGACATGCCGCGGCTTCAGCCGTAAACCGTGCCACGCTTTCGTCCGATCCCCCTCCCCTGGAGACCATGTCTTTCAAACTCGTCATCGTCGAGTCGCCCGCCAAGGCCCGCACCATTGGGGGCTTCCTCGGCAAGGGGTACGTCGTCGAATCGTCGGTGGGACACATCCGCGACCTGCCGCGCAACGCCGCCGACGTGCCCGCCGCGCTCAAGGGAGAGCCCTGGGCCCGGCTTGGCGTCGATACCGCCAATGACTTCAAGCCCTTGTATGTCGTCCCAAGTGACAAGCGTCAGCAGGTTTCCAAGCTGAAGGGCCTGCTCAAAGAGGCGACCGAGGTCTTCCTGGCGACCGACGAGGACCGCGAGGGTGAGTCGATCGCTTGGCATCTCACCGAGGTGCTCAATCCCAAGATCCCGGTCAAGCGGATGGTGTTCCACGAG
>JAZDHM010000009.1:0-6908 GCA_043805935.1 Actinomycetota bacterium | reverse complement strand
GCCAACGCGGTCGAGATCCTGATGTGCGAGAGCGGCGGCTGGCCGTTCGCCCAGAACGGAACTTCGGGAACCGCCGGGCTGTTCCAACACCACCCGCTCTACTGGCAGGGTCGGGTCGATCACCTGCTCGAGTTCTACTCGGCGATCGAGACCGACTTCCCTGCCGACGCCAATCCGTTCGATCCGGAGTGGAACGCAGTGATCACCGCGATGCTCGTGTACGAGGCCCGGGAGACCATCCTGCTGCGCGACCCGGCCCCCGGCTACCCGTACACCATGGTCGCCGGCCCGTACTACCCGACGTTCAACTACGAGCTCTACGCCGACCACTACTACGACGACTACGACCCCGATGTCGGCGGTCCGACCCACATCACCCGCGGCGGGTACTCCAACGGGGGGGAGGGACCCCAGCCGTGGGGCCCGTGGGTGTCGTGCGCGGCACCAACGTCCGTGTGGCCCGCCGGGCAGGACCTGTACGACCCGGGATGGGTCAACCCATGGGACAGCACCGTCCCGGGTCACGAGAACCCAGCCCCGGACTGGTGGCCGGTGCCGCCGCTTCCCTGAGCGAGCCCCCGGACCGCAGCCGTCGATTCGCCCATATCATTCGGGGCGATGGAATTCTCCCCTTCGCGCCGTCGGCGCGCAGCTGCCGGGTGCCTCATCGCCACGGTGCTCGGCTCGGGTTGGCTGCTGGCCGGTCCGGCCCAGGCGCGCACGGTCACCCAGGCGGAGATGGATGCCGCCGCCGCAGCCGAGACCGCGGCAAACGCGGCGCTCGACGAGGCCGAGCGCCGGCTGGCACAGGCGACGGCGGATCGCGATCGCTACCGGGACAGCCTGGCGAGGATCACCACGCGTCAACGAGACGTGGCCGGCCAGACGGCGGAGAGCTCGGTCACGATCCGCGACCGAGTGGCCCGGATGTACATGGTGGCCGGGTCGGGCACCGTGCCTCTCGCGGTCGAGGACGTCGCTTCCTTCACCGCCCGGGTGGCGTATCTGGGGGCGATCGCCGACAGCGACCGCCAGACCGTCGTCGACTTGGCATTCGGTGCGGCCGACCTGGCCACGCTCGAAGGCGAGGCCCGATCGCAACTGGCGCGCCAGGAGCGGCGCATCGCCGACGAAGCCGGGTCGGTTGCTGAACGCACCACCGCACTCGACGAGGCGCATGCCCGTCACCAATCCGTGCTGGCAGAGTGGCAGCGGCAGGAGGCGGCCCGCAAGGCGGCCCTGGAAGCGCAGCTGCGCGCCGAGGAGGCCGCTCTGGCGGCGGCCACCTCGACGACTGCGGCCACCACGACCACCGTCGGCTCGACGACCACCTCCACCGAGCCGGATGCGTACGGTTGGGACCCCACGGGAGGTGTGGAGCAGTGGCGCCCGCTGGTCACCCGGATCTTCACCGAGTGGGGTCTCGACCAGGAGAAGTGCGGGCCCTCCGGTTGCGTCGGCCCGCAGATCGAGAACGCCCTCGTCATCATGCGGTGCGAGAGCAGCGGGATCCCCTTCGCCACGAACGGGCCCGACAACGAGTGGGGCGTGGTCGGCTTGTTCCAGAATCGGCTGGTCTACTGGCCCGAACGGGTCAGCCGGGCGCGCTCCCTGGGGTTCAGCCCCCTCCCCGCCGACGCCACCCCGTGGAACCCGGAGCACAACATCGTGGTGGCCGCGCTCCTGGTCTGGGAGTCGCGTGAGAACCTGATCGGGAACTTGGACTACGGGCGGCCGTGGTCCGACGGGCCCGAGCCGTGGGGCCACTGGGACGGCTCATCGCGCTACTGCGCCCGGCCGCCGCTGGTGACGCCGTGAGCCCGCTGCGGCGATTTCGTGCGTTGCTCGACGCCAGGGAACGCAACGCCGGGGAGCCGAGATCGGCCAACGGCGCCTCGTCTTTCCATCTGGTATGGGAGCTTCCCCAGATGCCGCTGCTCGAGGTCTCGGCGACCCTGGAGGTCCTCCAGCCGCCTGCGGTGGGGCGTCTCTACTTCTTCGCCCTCCAGGTGTCGTTCGCTTCCGAGCGTCGGTTGCGCGGCGGAGCGCATCTCGGGCTGCAGTGGAATCCACGGTTTCCGGAGTCGACCGCCGCCAATTGGGGCGGATACGCCTCCGGGGACGCCGGCGGCGGGCTGCTCGCCGGGTCGCCGTCGCCTCTGAAGAGCAGCCGGAACGACCCCAACACCCGCGACTTCCCCTGGAAGGCGGGTCGCGGGTACCGGCTGCGGGTGGCGCCGTCCCCCGACGCCCCGGCAGACATCCACGCGTGGCGGGGGACCATCACCGACCTGGGGTCGGGACGGGAGGTGGTGGTCCGCGACCTGCACACCCAGGGCGAGTACCTGACGGCGCCGATGGTGTGGACCGAGGCATTTGCCCGATGCGAACACCCCTCGGTGGCGGTGCGGTGGTCCGACCTCCGGGCGGTCAACGAGTCCGGCGCCGAGGTACGACCGGCCCGGGTCAGGGTCAACTACCAGGCTCGCACCGATGGCGGATGTGACAACACGACCGTGATCGCCGACGAACTCGGCTTGGTGCAGGCCACCGCCACCCAGCGGCAGATTCCCCAAGGAGCGGTCGTGGCTGTGCCCGCCCAGGGGCGCCGCATCCCCACCCGGTGACGTCGATCGTCACGGCGGCAGGCTCTCGCTCCGGCGGCTCCGACCCCGCGGGGACGAGAGCGGTCATCGGCCTCTTGGCGTACGCTTTTGACCTGGCGTCCGCGCCAGGCCCCTTCGAGGAGGATGATGCGGGTTCTGGTCGTCGAAGACGAGCGTGATCTGGCCAATGCCCTGGCGGAAGGCATCCGCCGGGATGGTTATGCCGTGGACACGGCCTTCGACGGGCGCGAGGCCCTGGAGAAGCTGTCGGCCACCCCGTACGACATCGTGTGTCTCGATCTCAACCTGCCGGACATGGACGGACTGGCAGTGTGCCGGGCGATCAGATCCGACGGCGTCAGGATCGATGAGACCGATCCGCCGCGGGTGCTCATGCTGACCGCACGCGACGCTCTGGCCGATCGGGTGTCGGGCCTCGACCAGGGAGCCGACGACTTCATGGTCAAGCCGTTCGCCCTCGCCGAGCTGCTCGCCCGGCTCAGGGCGCTCAGCCGGCGACGCGCTCGGGGCTCCGGCGCCCTCATCGAGGTTGGCCCGCTGGCCCTGGATGGGGCGAGGCGCACCGCCACGGCCTCCGGCATCGACCTGGGGCTCACCGCCCGTGAGTTCGCTCTCCTCCGCTACTTCATGCTCCATCCCGGCGAGGTCCTCGCGGCCGAGCGGCTGCTCGACCACGTCTGGGACGAGAACATCGACCCCTTCACCAACACGGTGCGGGTCACGATCTCCAAACTGCGCCGCAAGCTGGCGTCGGCGGGATGCCCCGACATGATTGAGACGATCGTCGGCAGCGGATATCGACTGGTGGCGTGATGGCCGGCGAACGCGTTCTCCACTCGATCAGGTTCCGGATGGCCGTGCTCTACACCTTCGTCGTGTTCGCGCTGGGGGCGCTCGTAGTGGGGGCGATCAACGTGGCGCTCTCCCAGTCCCTGTCTGGGGACGCGGTTGCGGCCGACCTCCAGATTCGTCGGACGACGGCGGAGCCGGGGGCGGCGATGATCTTCCTGGACAGGGTGTCGCTCGACACCATCGGGCAGCTGGCCAACCAGCAGGCCGTCCGCCAGCTCCGCGAGATGTCGCTCGTGACTCTTGCCGTCCTGTTCCCGTTCAGCCTGGTCGCCGGCTGGTTCATCGCCGGGCGGGTGCTCCGTCCGGTCGGCGAGATCACCGCCGTCGCCCGCGAGATCCAAGCGTCGGACATGGCGCGGCGGATCCACCTCGAAGGGCCCGACGACGAGCTGAAGCACCTCGCCGACACCTTCGACGCCATGCTCGACCGCATCGAGCAGGGGGCGGAGGACCAGCGGCGGTTCATCCAGGACATCTCCCACGAGTTGCGCAATCCGTTGGCGACGATGGCGACCAGCCTCGACGTCGTGCTCTCGGACCCCCAATCCGACGCGGCGACGCTGCGGAGCACGGCTCAGGTCGTCAGGCGGTCGCTCGATCGGACGACCCGGACCGTCGCCGGCCTCATGCGATTCGCCCGGCGCGACCTCGCTACCGAGTCGGCGAGCGTCGTCGACCTCGGCACGCTCGCCCGTGAGGTGGCCGACGAGCTGCGGGCTCCTGCGGCGCGCCGCGGCATCGCCATAGCCCATGTCGGCGATGCCGGGCCCAGTATCCGGGCCGACCGCCAGGCACTGCGGTCGGCGATCGCCAACCTGGCGGGCAACGCGGTCCGGCTGGCTCCACAGGGCTCCACAGTGACGTGCGGGTCCGGCATCCAGGACGACTGGGCGTGGGTGGGGGTGCGGGACGAAGGCCCCGGCATCTCCGAGCGTGACCATCGGCTGGTGTTTCAGCGCAATTGGGGCAAGGACCGGACTCGGTTGCGCGACGAGGAACGGGCAGGACTGGGGCTCTCGATCGTGCGGCAGGTCGCCGAAGCGGGTGGAGGCACGGTCACACTCACGTCGATGCCGGCGGTCGGCTCCTCCTTCGTGGTCTGGTTGCCGCTCCACGCCGGGGCGAACGCGTCGATGCTCACCCTCGACGGCATCCACCCGGTACGAGACCCGCTGACCGTCGGTTGAGAGCGCACCTGGGCGCCCGGGTCATCACGTTTCGGCGCTAGCGCCCGAAGGCCCGCCGCAGGGCCGACCAGACCTCCTGGTAGTCCTCTTGGAGCGCCGGCAGCGACGAGGCATATGCCGTCGGGATCAGCGGGTAGCGGGTCTCGAACATGAAGGCGAGCGTGCCGGCAAGTTTTTGCGGGCTGAGGTCGTGGATGGTGGCGGCCGCGAACGCCTCGGCATCGGGGCCGTGGGGCCAGTACTGGTTGTGCAGGCTGAACCCGCCCGCCGAGAACCCCTCCAGCTTGGCGTCGTAGATGCCGTGGATGAGGCCCATGAACTCGCTCATGATGTTCATGTGGTAGTAGGGCGGCCGGAAGGTGTGCTCGGCCACCAGCCATCGATCCGGGAAGATCACGAAGTCCACGTTGGCGGTTCCCCCCCGGTCGGACGGGGCGGTCAGGACGGTGAAGATCGAGGGATCCGGGTGGTCGAACGAGATCGACCCGATCGTGTTGTACCGGCTCAGGTCGTACTTGTAGGGGACGTGGTTGCCGTGCCAGGCGACGACGTCGAGCGGCGAGTGATCGAGGTCACAGGTGAACAGCCGCCCGTCGAACTTGACGAAGAGGCTGTACGGCGTGTCGGCATCCTCGTACGCCGCGGTGGGGGCGAGGAAGTCGCGGGCGTTGGCCATCCCGTTGGCCCCGATCGGGCCGCGTTCGGGGAGCTGGAGGTATGCCCCGTAGTTCTCGCACACGTAGCCGCGGGCGGTGCCGTCGATCAGTTCCACCCGAAACTTCATACCCCGGGGGATCAGGCAGATCTCACCGGGGGCCACCTCGAGTACCCCGCACTCGGTGACCATCCGCAGGCCGCCCTGCTGGGGCACGATCAGCAACTCGCCATCGGCGTCGTAGAACGCGGTGGTGGTCATCGACTCGGTGGCCAGGTACACGTGGGCGGCCATGCCGAGTTGGCCGTGGACGTCGCCATTAGTGCCGATGGTGCGCAGGCCCTGGAGCCACGTGAGCCGCTCGGTTGGCATCGGCAGGGGATCCCACCTGAGTTGGCCGATCGGGGGCTCGGTCTCCCGGGCCGGGGCGGTGCGGATCAGGCCGGCATCGGCGGGACGGAGGTCGTGCACGTGGAGCACCGAAGGGCGAATCCGGTACATCCACGTCCGGCGGTTCTGGCCGCGGGGAGCGGTGAAGGCGGTCCCACTGAGCTGCTCGGTATACAGGCCGAGCGGCGGCTTCTGCGGGTTGTTCTGCCCGATGGGCAGTGCGCCGGAGACGGCCTCGGAGGCGTGCTCGTTGCCGAGTCCGGACAGATAGGCGAGTTCGGCCATCGTGCTCCTCGGGTCGTGCGGAGGGTCAGGCTACCGAGCGGGGTGGAACGGCGGGAAGGCGACGCGTCGAGGGCATCATTGATGACTACCGGCTGCGGTCCGGCGCCAAGGAGATCGTGAACATGAAGCACTCCGAGATCCATCGGACCCACCGCGTCGGATGGCTGCGAGCCGCCGTGCTCGGCGCCAACGACGGCATCGTCTCCACCGCCAGCCTGGTGATCGGGGTGGCTGCGGCGGGGGCCAATCGGGCGGCGATCCTCATCGCCGGCATGGCGGGTCTGGTCGCCGGCGCCATGTCGATGGCCGCCGGCGAGTACGTGTCGGTGAGCTCCCAGGCGGACACCGAGGCAGCCGACCTCGCCCGGGAACGCTCCGAATTGGCCGCCGATCCGGCCGGCGAACTCGACGAGCTCACCGGGATTCTCGAGGGCCGGGGCGTCGAGCCCGGTCTGGCCCGGGAGGTGGCTCGTCAACTCACGGCCGCCGATGCCCTCGGCGCCCATGCTCGCGAGGAGTTGGCGATCACCGAGATCACGACCGCCCGCCCGGTGCAGGCGGCACTGACCTCCGCGATCACGTTCACGGTCGGCGCCGCTCTGCCGTTGATGGTGGCGGCGGTCTTCGGGGCGTCGATTCGCGTGTGGATGGTGGGGATCACCTCGCTGGTGTTCCTCACCGGCCTCGGGGTGGTCGGGGCTCGGGCCGGGGGAGCGCCGCTGGGACGGGCCGCGATCCGGGTGGCCTTCTGGGGCACACTGGCGATGGTCGTCACCGCGCTCATCGGCAAGGCGTTCGGCGCCGTCGTGTGAGCGCGTGGGGACGGGCCGGGGGAAGGTGGGCGGCAGCCGGTACCCTGGCGTCCTCGGGCGCTTAGCTCAGTTGGCGAGAGCGCTTCCCTTACAAGGAAGA
>JAZDHM010000008.1:0-3894 GCA_043805935.1 Actinomycetota bacterium | reverse complement strand
TGATACCGCCGAACCGGTTTGCGGTCCGTCGCCCGGTCGCCACGATCGAGCCGTCCCAGCCCCTCCCGGGTCAGAATCGCCTGCACCGTCGAGGACGCCAATCCCACCTCGAAAGCGATATGGGCTGCACCCCAACGGTGTGTGCGTCGCAGCCGAAGCACCCGATCACGGACCGGTCCCGGAGTGCGGTTCGGTGACCGCCGAGGCCGACTCGACCTATCCCACAGACCCCCATCACCATCGGTGAGGAACCGGTCCCGCCACTTACGAACCGTCTTGGCGTCGATCTGGAACCGCTGCGCAGTCGCCTCGACCGTCCACCCCCGACGAACCACACAATCAACCATCCGCCGGCGGCCTTCGGGTGTGAGCGGCGCATTCGGATGCTGAGATCTAGCGTGAGACACGAGCCCTCCTTGAGAGATGTGAGTCGTTCAACCCACAGTCTCCCTCGGAGGGCTCACCCCAACACACCATCGCGCCAGGGACAACCTCCCCGGTCATCACACCTAGCCCCCGGGTTCGCGGCGCCGTCGCACTCCCCAGGTCTTGGAGGGTGCCTGAGCGGATCGCGCTGCAAACGGGGGAAGCACCGGCCGCGGCCGGCCCGAGGCGACCCACCGTCCCTGCGTGAGCGGCGCCGGAGGAATGGCCTCGAGAATCGACAACTCCTCCCAGAAACGGGCCAAGGCGGCGAGCACCGCCGCCGTCTCGAGCGGCCCGATGCCCTCACCGAACTCGACGGTCATTCGACCTCCACCAGCTCGATCAGCGTCGACGCCATCGCACGGGGATGCACGAAGGCGATCCGATGCCCCTCTCCGCCGCGTCGCGGTGAGCGGTCGACCAGGTCCACGCCCTCGGACGTCAGATGGGCGAGAGCCGCATCGATGTCGGCCACCTGGATCGCCACGTGGTGCATCCCCTCGCCGTGTTTGGCAATGAAGCGACCGACCGGCGTGTCCTCGGACAGCGGCATCAACAGCTGGAGGTATGAGCCGCCGAGGGGGACCATCGCCTCCTCGACACCCTGGTCCGTCACCGTTTCCCGGGTGAGCGGCTCCACCCCGTACTGTCGCTTGAGGTCGGCGAGCGCCGCGTCGAGGTCACGGACCGCGATGGCGGTGTGATGCAGGTTGAGCGGCAGCACCACAAGAGGCTACCCGCTGCCCGCCAAACGCCGACCGTCAACCGCTGACCGCCACCCGCAAGATCGTCTCCCGTCTCCCGTCATCCGCTACCCGCTTCCCGCTACCCGCAAGACGCGGGCCGACCTCGAAAGTCGAATTGCGAATTGCGGGTTTGCGCATTGCGTACCATCACGCACACAACACCTCACGGAGCCCCATGCACACCGTCATCACCGGAATCGCCCGCACTCCCATCGGCCGCTTCGGCGGCGCATTCCAGCCACTCCAAGCCGTCGATCTGGGCGCCGCCGCGATCGGTGCCGCCTTGGAGCGATCGGGGCTCGAGCCGACCCGCGTCGACGAGGTCCTCTTCGGGCACGTGATCCAGGCGGGAACCGGTCAGATCACCTCGCGGCAAGCGGCGGTGCGGGCGGGCATCCCGATGACAGTGCCGACGACGACGATCAACAAGGTCTGCCTCTCGGGGATGGCGGCGATCGCCATGGCCGACCGCGACATCCGCATCGGTGACGCGACGGTCGTGATGGCCGGTGGCATGGAGTCCATGAGCAATGCTCCATACCTGATCCCGAGCGCCCGGTATGGCGCCCGGATGGGAGATGCAGCGATGGTCGACAGCATGACCCACGACGGTCTTTGGTGCGCCTTCGACCATTGCACGATGGGCGAGTCCTCCGATTCGAAGAATGCCGCCTTGGGGATCGGCCGGGCGGAACAAGACGAGTGGTCGGCTGAAAGCCATCGCCGTGCCGCCGCCGCCGCGGACCGAGGCGGTTACGACGGAGAGATCGTCCCGGTGGCGGTCCCCCAGCGCAAGGGGGCGCCCGTGATGGTGTCGGTTGACGAAGGCATACGCCGCGAAACGACGATGGACTCATGGGGTGCCCTCCGCCCCGTCTTCCATGGGGAGGGCACGATCACCGCCGGGAACGCGTCGCAGATCTCCGATGGTGGCGCGGCGGTCGTGCTGGCGAGTCGTCAAGCCGCCGAAGCGGCCGGCCTGCCGATCGTCGCCGAGATCCTCGGCTACGGCCAGGTCGGCGGTCCCGACGCCACCCTGCACGAACGACCCGCCGAGGCGATGCGGATGGCGCTCAAGCGGACGGGTATGGCCCCCTCCGATCTCGACCTGGTCGAAATCAACGAGGCGTTCGCCGCAGTTGCACTGTGGTCGGCCCGCATGCTCGACCTTTCCCACGACCGAGTGAACGTTCATGGCGGGGCGATCGCCCTGGGCCATCCCCTCGGTGCGACGGGCGCCCGGATCGTGGTGACGCTGATCAATGCCTTGCGCGCCCGCGGGGGCGGTGTCGGCGGGGCCGCTCTGTGCGGCGGAGGAGGACAGGGCGACGCTCTGATCCTCGCGGTGAACGGGTGACCGAGCCCGCCGCCGGCCGCAATCTCGCGCTCGAGCTCGCCCGCGTCACCGAGGCAGCGGCCATTGCAGCGGGACACCATCAGGGACGCGGCGACAAGGACGCGGTAGACCACAGTGCCGTGGAGGCGATGCGGGCCGTGCTCACCACGATGGACATGGACGGCGTCGTCGTGATCGGGGAGGGCAAGAAGGACGCTGCCCCGATGCTCTACAACGGAGAACGGGTGGGGAACGGCGGGCCGCCGCCGCTCGACGTGGCCGTCGATCCGGTCGACGGCACCCGCCTCACCGCCGAGGGAGGCCCCGGCGCCCTGGCCGTGATGGCGCTCGCCTCCCGCGGCTCGATGTACGCCTCGGGGCGCCTGGTCTACATGGACAAGATCGCCGTCGGCGAGGAGGCCCGGGGGTCGATCGACCTCGATGCCCCGGTGGGCGACAACCTGCGGGGAGTGGCCGCCGCCATCGGGAAGGACGTCGAAGACCTCACCGCGATCATCCTCGATCGCCCACGCAACAAGCCGCACATCGACGCGGTGCGCGCCGCCGGCGCGCGCATCCGCCTTATCCGCGACGGTGACATCTCTGCAGCGATCGCCACCTCCGTGCCCGACAGCGGGATCGACGTCCTGCTCGGGATCGGCGGATCGCCTGAGGCGGTCGCCGCCGCATGCGCCCTCCATTGCCTTGGCGGCGAGATGCAGTGTCGGGTGTGGCCGCGCGACGACTCAGAGCGGGTCTACGCCACGGAGCTCGGGATCGATCTCACCGAGATCCTCGGCCTCCGCCGCCTTGTCGACAGCGACGACGTCTTCTTCGCCGCCACCGGGGTCACTTCAGGCGAACTGCTCGACGGGGTCCGTTACACGGCGGCCGGCGCCGAGACCCACACCCTGGTGACGCGCTCACGCACCGGCACGGTCAGGTTCATTCGGGCGAGGCATCGGCTCGAGTGATGCGCTATGCGCCATGAGCCAGTTCTTGCTCACGGCTACTCATAGTTCATAGCTGCCGGGCGCAGCCCGGCCCTACATCTCCCGGCGGCCGGCCAGGGCCCTCCCCAGGGTGATCTCGTCGGCGTAGTCGAGGTCGCCGCCGACCGGGAGCCCGCTGGCAAGCCGGGTGACCTTGACGCCGAGCGGCTTGAGCAGCCTGGCCAGGTAGAGGGCGGTGGTGTCCCCCTCGACGGTTGGGTTGGTGGCGACGATCACTTCGGTGATCTGCTCGCCGTCGATGCGTCCGACGAGTTCGCGCATTCGCAGCTGGTCGGGCCCGATCCCTTCGATCGGCGAGATCGATCCACCGAGCACGTGGTACCGCCCGCGGAATTCCTGCGTCCGCTCGACCACCACGATGTCCTGGGCGCGC
>JAZDHM010000007.1:0-4707 GCA_043805935.1 Actinomycetota bacterium | reverse complement strand
CACCATCAAGATCCACCTGGCCTTCTCATGGAAGCGCATCGTCGGCCTTGGCATGCTGGCCGCCTTCAACAAGGGCCTCAGCGGCGGCGGCTACGGACCGCTGGTCACCGGAGGGCAGGTGCTGTCCGGGGTTCCGGTGCGCGCCGCTGTGGGTATCACCTCGGTGGCCGAGGCCTTCACCTGCCTCGTCGGCATCATCACCTACGCCTTCCAGTCCGAGGCGGTGTGGCGACTGGCCCCTTACCTGGCGGGAGGGGCGCTGCTGTCGGTCCCGCTCACCGGATGGACGGTACGGGCCCTTCGTCCCCAGTGGCTGCGGGTGGCCATCGGGGTCATCACCATCGTCCTGGGCAGCGTCACGATCATCGAGACGGTCTGAGCGGCTCGGGCCGCGAGGGGCGCGACCGCCTACAGAGGGGGTCGACTCCTGCCCCGCCCACGAACGCTCTCCTCCCAGTGGGCCTTATCCCCAGTACTGGTGGCCGGGCTTTCGGGTGCGGCGGCGGTTCTTGCCGGCGTGAGCGCGGGGGCGCGGTCCCGTCGTGACCTTGGGCCGGGGACGGACCTCGGGGTCGATCCGGTGGCCGGGCCCGGTGAGACCCGCGGCGTCGGGGCGGCCGATCGGGGCATCGAGGCCCATCGACTTCTGCAGGTTGCGCACCGCGCCCGCGGTCTGGTCGCTGACCAGAGAGAGCACGACGCCGGGAGCTCCGGCGCGGGCGGTCCGGCCGGAGCGGTGCAGATAGGCCTTGGCATCCTCGGGCGGATCGAAGTGGATGACCGTGGCCACCCCGTCGACGTGGATCCCCCTGGCGGCGACGTCGGTGGCGACCAGGGCCTGGACACGGCCGTCGGAGAATCCGCGCAGCGCATTCATCCGCTGCGCCTGGCTGCGTCCTCCGTGGATCGCCACGGCGCGCACGCCGAGCTGCCCGAGCCGCTTCGTGAGTCGATCCGCCCCGTGGCGGGTGCGGCAGAAGACGATCGCCGGAGCCGAGGCGGTGATCGCGGCAGCGGTGTGCTGGGGCCGCTCATCGGCGCCGACCTTCCAGAAGAAGTGCCGGGCGTTGCCGTGGGTGTCGCCCGCCTCGCCCACGTCGTGGCGAACCGGGTCGCGCTGGAACTGCTTGGTGAGCACGCCGACCGCTCCGTCGAGGGTGGCGGAGAACATCCAGGTACGCCGGGCCGGGGGCGTCATCCCGAGGATCCGCTTGACGTCGGGGAGGAACCCCATGTCGGCCATGCGATCCGCCTCGTCGATCACGGCGATCTCGATCTCGCTCAGATCGACGTGGCGCTGTTCGATGAGGTCGAGGAGCCGGCCGGGGCAGGCGACCAGGACGTCGACGCCGCGGCGCATCGCCTGGATCTGGCCGCCGTAGCCGACGCCCCCGTAGACCACGCCGACGAACCGGCGACGGGTCTTGCCGCGGGGGATGAGCTCGCGGGCGATCTGCTCGGCCAGCTCGCGGGTGGGTGCGAGCACCAGGGCCCGGGGGTGGGCGGGACGGCCCTTGCCCACGGTGGCCATCATCGGCAAGCCGAAGGCGATCGTCTTGCCCGAGCCGGTGGGGGCGCGGCCGCAGACGTCGCGTCCCGCGATGGCGTCGGGGATGACGGCGGACTGGATGGGGAACGGTGTGGTGATGCCGGCCTTGGCGAGCACCGCGACGAGGTCGTCGGGCACGCCGAGATCGGCGAACGTGGTGGTCATGGTCATCCCTTCGGGATCGTCGGCGAACGGCCCGAGAGGATCCCGGGGAGGGGCATGACGAGGCGGTCCACCCACTGCGAAGTGTTCGGCGCCATGGGTTTCACCGGAGGGGGCGTCCATCGCCCGGCCTCTCGCCGGTGTGGCGTCGCCATCACCGTAGCAGGACCGCCCGTCCTACCGGCTGAGCGATGGTGGGTCAGTCTGAGTCTGCGCGATCACGAGGGGGGACCGGCCAGCGGGATCTCCACCCGGAACACGGTGCGCCCGGGGTGGGTCTCGGTGACGCGGATGTCCCCACCGTGCCGGTGGACGACGATCCCATACGAGATGTCGAGCCCCTGTCCGGTGCCCTTCCCCGGTGCCTTGGTCGTGTAGAACGCGTCGAACACCCGGGGAAGGACCTCCGGGGGAATCCCCGGGCCGTCGTCCTCGACCTCGACGACGGCGAGCGGCCCCTCGACGCGGGTACGCACCGTGATCGTCGTGCCACCACCTTCGGTGATGGCGTCGATGGCGTTGTCGATGAGGTTCGTCCACACCTGGTTCAGCTCACTCCCATACGCCGGGACCGGAGGGAGGTCGGCGTAGTCGCGCACGACGGTGACGTCGCGGAGCTTCGACCCGAGCAGGAGCAGGGTGTCGTCGATTCCCGTGGCGATGTTGACGTCCTGCACCGGCGCCCGGTCGAGAAAGGCGTACGACTTCATCGCCCGGACGATCTCGAACACCCGCTGGGCGCCGAGATTGACCTGGCGGACGAGATCCCCGACGGTGACCGAGGCGACGATGAGCGACACCATCGCCTCGACCGCCGGGCCGGTGATGGCGAGATCGTCGAGGGCGGCGGGATCGAGGCCGGCGGCGACGAGCGGTCCGGCGCCCCGCCCCGGCTCGGCGACCGAGCGCCCCTCGAGCCATGACTCCACCGCGCTTTCGGCGTCGGCACGCTCCAGGGCGCCCAGCTGCGTTGACCCGGACGCACCGGCACGGATCCGGTCGAGGAGGGCGGCGACCGGGGGCGGCACGCCCGCCTCTGCGGCGGCGTGGGCAGCGCCGGCATACTCCTCGATCGCGCCGGAGAGGTCGCCGGCGGCCCGGGCGACCGCCGCCGCCGGGTTGTTGAGCTCGTGGGCGAGTCCGGCGGTCAGCGTTCCCAGCTGGGCCATCTTGTCGGCCTGGCGCAGGCGGGCCTCGGTCTGGCGCCAGCGGCTGAGGAGCACGTCGAACATCGCCCGCGCCGCCGAACTGCTGGTGTCGAGCAGGGCGTCGAGCTGGCGTTTCTCGATCGTGATCAGGGTGGCGTCGGTGCGAGCCCGCGCCGAGGCCATGCGGGGCGCATCCTCGAGCAGGGCCATCTCGCCGATCACCTCGCCTGGATGCCGCACGGCGAGGAGCACGTCGCGGCCGGGGGACTGCTTGACGATCTCGACGTCCCCGTCCGAGATCACGAACGCGCGATCACCCCGGTCGCCCTCGGCGAACAGCCGGTCGCCGGCACCGAGCCGGATCTCCTCGGCGTCGCGGCAGAGGCGGTCGAGGTCGTCGTCGGTGAGAGCCGCGAAGAGCGGCACCGTCCGGAGCCGGTCGGAAGGCTTCATACGGTTGTGAGGTACTCGTGCACGAACGAGATGCACACCGATCCCTGGCCGACCGCCGACGCCACCCGGCGGACCACGCCGTGGCGGACGTCCCCGGCGGCGAAGATCCCGGGGACGCTGGTCTCCATCAGGTAGGGGTCACGCTCGAGCGGCCAGCCTCCAACCCGGGTTCCCAGTGCCCCCAGGTCAGGCCCGGTGAGGATGAACCCGCGGTCGTTGAGGGCGATCACCCCGCGTAGGAAGTCGGTGTGGGGCACGGCGCCGACGAAGATGAAGACCGCCGTGGCCGGCCGCTCGTACGTCTCCTCGCCGGTGCGCAGGGTGATCCGCTCGATGCGCTTGGGGCCGTCGACACCGAGCACCTCGGTGCCGACGAGGACCTCGATGTTTACGGTGGAGCGGATCTGGTCGACGAGGTACTGGGACATCCGCTCCTCGAGCGTCGGAGCGCGGACCACCATCGTCACGTGAGAGGCGAAACGGGAGAACATCATCGCCCCCTGCCCGGCCGAGTTTGCCCCCCCGATCACGAACACTGGCTCGTCCTTGTAGGTGGCCGCCTCGGTGATTGCCGCTCCGTAGTAGACGCCGGCCCCGGCAAAGCGTTCGTAGCCGGGCACCCCGAGTGTCCTCGTGGTCATCCCGGTGGCGATGATCAGCGCCCGACAGCTCAGCCGGGACCCGTCAGCGAGGGTCACGACCTTGACCGGGTCCTCGACGGTCACCCCCACGACCTCGGCGGCCGTGATGATCTCCGCGCCGAATCTCTGCGCCTGGGCGGCGGCCCGCCGGGCGAGGTCGGTGCCCGAGATCCCCTTGGGGAACCCTAGGTAGTTCTCGATGCGCGAGGAGGTGCCCGCCTGGCCACCGGTGGCCTCGCGCTCGATCACCGCCACCCGGAGTCCTTCCGACGCCCCGTACACACCGGCGGCGAGCCCGGCGGGCCCGGCGCCCGCGACGACCACGTCGTAGAAGGGAGCCTTGGCCTCGGTCTGCAGGCCGACCTTGTCGGCGAGGGCACGCCGCTCGGGTTCCATCAGCTTGGTCCCGTCGGGGAACAGCACCAGGGGGAGCCGGGATTCGGCCCCGGCCGACTCCACGATCGTCCGCGCCTCGGCGTCTCGCTCGATGTCGAGGAACCGGTACGGGACCTGGTTGCGGGCCAGGAAGTCCTTGGTGTCGTGGGTGCGCGGCGACCAGGTGGTGCCCAGCACCCGGATCCCGTCGTAGGGGGCATCGGCGTTGAGGCGCCAGTCTTCGAGCAGGTCATCGAGCACCGGATACAGGCGTTCCTCCGGCGGATCCCACGGCTTCATCAGGTAGTGGTCGAGCCCGACGTCGTTGATCGCCTGGATGGCGGCATCGGTGTCGGCGTAGGCGGTGAGCAGCACGGTG
>JAZDHM010000006.1:0-2156 GCA_043805935.1 Actinomycetota bacterium | reverse complement strand
GGCCAGGTGCTCAGCCAACACCTCGACCGTTCCAAGCCGCTCTGGGAGGCCTGGGTCGTCGAAGGGATCGAGGGGGGCAAGTTCGCCCTCGTCTCCAAGGTGCACCACTGCATGGTTGACGGCGTCGGTGGGGTCGACCTGCTCAAGGTGTTGCTGGCCCCGTTCCCCTCGGACGAGGTCGGCGAGCCCGACGCCTTCGAGCCTCGTCCCGCCCCGACCCCGGCCCAGCTGTTCGCCGACGAGGCGGCGCGGCGAATCCTGGCGCCGATCCAGGCGGCGCGCAGCCTGCGGCGCTTCATCGAAGGGACCAAGGAGCTGGGGACCGACCTCCAGCACCGATTCACGGCGATGACCTCCTCGGCGCGCTCGGGATGGCTTTCCCGGGCGTCTGACACGCCGTTGAATCAACGGATCGGCCCCAACCGCAGGATCGACTTCCTGGTGAGCGAACTCGAACCCATGAAGGTGATCAAGGACGCCTTCGGCGGCACGGTCAACGACGTGGTGATTGCGGCGGTGGCGGGGGCGGTGCGCTCGTTCCTGATGGAGGACCGTGGCGTCGATCCCGCCGGCCTGGACTTCCGGGCAATGGTGCCGGTGTCGACCCGGGGTCACGAACCCCCCGACGGCGCCGGGAACCGGGTCGCCATGTGGCTCATCGATCTCCCGCTCGGCGAGCCGGACCCCGTCGCCCGCCTTCGAGCCGTGTCGGCGGCGACCGCGCATCTCAAGGAGACCAACCAGGCGCTCGGGGTCTCGCTGCTCACCCAGAGTGCCTCGTTCACGCCGTCGACGGTGCTGTCGGTGGCGGCCCGGTTCGCCGCGGCCACTGCCCGGCCGTTCAACATGACCATCACCAACGTGCCCGGGCCCCAGGTCCCGCTCTACCTCATGACGGCGCGGCTCACCCGCATCTTCCCGATGGTGCCGCTGTGGGTGAACCATGGCCTGGGCGTGGCGCTGTTCTCGTACGAGGGGATGCTCAACTGGGGACTGTCATCGGACCTCGACTCCGTCCCCGATCTGGAGCGGTTCGTCAGCCGTCTGCGGGCCTCACTCTCCGAGCTGCATGTGGCGGCGGCAGGGGAGTGAGGGCGCCGGTGAGACGAGGCGCGGCATTGGTGGCGGCGGTGCTGCTCACCGGCTGTGCCCCCGGGGTGCGCGAGGCCCAGCCGTTCGAGGGGATCTGGGCGTCCGACGGGTTCGCCGTCTATCTCGACGTGCACGGCGGGAACGCAGACATCTACGAGCACAGCCCGGCGCATTGCGCCCTGGTGTACGGCGGCAGTGCCCGGGGCATTTCCGATGTGCTTTCCCTCGACCAGGGCCGGCTGGTGCTCGACGATTCGGGGCGCGTGGTCCACTTCGATCCGATCGCCGCCCTCCCGGGGGGATGCTCCGACGATTTCGCCAGCGACGACGCCGCCCGGATCATCGCGGTCGCCTCGGCGACCATGGAGGAGTTGTATCGCCCCGCCCTCGACTCGGCCTGGGCCGGCCGCCTCGAGGGCGTGATGCCGGGGCTCGCCGGCATCATCGACCCTGCCGCCACCTTCGCCGCGCTCGTGTCGCTCCTGGCCCCATTGGACGACCCCGGAGTGAGGCTGGCCGTCGACGACTCCTCGATCTGGGACGGGGTGTGGTCGGCGGGCGGCGGGCCATTCGCCGGTCGTGAGCCGTATTCCCCGCCAGGGCTGGAGACGTCGGCGGTGACCGGGGACGATGGGATCGTGACCGGTTCGTTCGGCGCGGCCGGGTACTTCGGCCTTGCCCGGCTCGGCGCCTTCGCCGGCGACGATGAAGGAAGCCAGCGGGTGCTCGCCGCCGAACTCGACGCCGTGCTCGCCGACTCGGCCTCGGTGATCATCGACCTGCGGGCGTCGTCGTCGGGCCGGGCGGTGGAAGCGATGCTCGTCGCCAGCCGCTTCGTCCCCGACGAACGGCTCGTGGCGACCCAGATGAGCGGAGCCACCGCGGCGGGTGACGTCACCGTCAGTCCCATGGTCGGCGGCCCTTTCGCGGGGAGGGTCGTCGTGCTGGTCGGCCCCGGCACCGCGGGGGCTGCCGAGATGCTCGTCCTGGCGTTACGCGATCTCCCCGGCGTCACCGTGGTTGGCGAGGCCACCGCCGGCTCGCCCACCCCGCCCCTGGCGCGG
>JAZDHM010000005.1:0-3196 GCA_043805935.1 Actinomycetota bacterium | reverse complement strand
ACCAGGAGCGCCGGGTCGAGGGCGTCACCCACCCTGGCATCGAGGTTCCCGGTGCCGATCACCGAGCGGAGGAATTTGCCGAAGGCGTAGGCCTCTTCGTTGGTGCTCCTCGCCCCCCCGATCCCGGCCACCGCCGCCGGCCCGTGCTCGGCGATCACCCGCCTGAGCCCGGTCGCGGCCCGTTCCAGGGCCTCTCCCCAGGTGGATTCGCGCAACTCGCCGTCGTCGCCTCGGACGAGTGGCGTGGCCAGCCGCGCCGGTGAGCGGAGGTACTCGAACCCGAACCGGCCCTTGTCGCACAACCAGCCCTGGTTGGTGGCGGCGACGTCGATGCCGAGGAGACGAACCACCTCGTTGTGGCTCGCCTGCACTGACACGCGACAGCCGACCGAGCATCCGGCGCAGGTGCTCTCCACCGCCTCCAGGTCCCAGGGACGGGCGCGGAATCGGTACGGCGTGGCGGTGAGGGCACCCACCGGGCAGATCTGAACCGTGTTGCCCGAGAAGTACGACGAGAACGGCTCATCCGGGAACGTGTTGACCTGGGTGTAGTTGCCCCGGTCGACGAACTCGAGCAGCGGGTCCCCTGAGATCTCCTCACTGAATCGGGTGCAGCGGGCGCAGAGGATGCACCGCTCCCGGTCGAGTAGCACCAGGTCGTTGATCGGAATCGGCTTGGGGAAGTGCCGTTTCTCCTCGACGAAGCGGCTCTCTCCCGGGCCGTGCGACAGCGTCTGGTCCTGGAGCGGGCACTCCCCGCCGCGGTCGCAGACCGGGCAGTCGAGGGGGTGGTTGATGAGGAGGAACTCGAGGACCCCCTCTTGGGCCTTCTTCACGGTGTCGGACTTGGTGTGGACCACCATGCCCTCGGCCACCGGCATCGTGCACGACGTGGTGAGCAGGCGCCCGCGGGGCCCCTCGACCTCGATGAGGCACATCCGGCACATGCCAACCGGCTTCATCCGCGGGTGCCAGCAGAACCGGGGGATGTACGTGCCCGCCTCCTCGGCTGCCTCGATCAGCAAACGGCCGGTGGGGACCTGCACAACCCGCCCGTCGATCGTGATCGATACGGTCTCAGACACCGACGGTCACCGCCCCGGGGATCATCGCCGTCACCTCGGCTCGGAAGTGCCGCATGATCGACGTGATTGGAGACACCACCGACGGCCCGAGTGGGCAGATCGTCGTCATCGCCGGCGGCCAGCGCAGCCCTGGTGAGATGTTGTCGGAGACGTCGAGGAGGAGATCGAGATCGGCTGGCCGGCCCTCGCCTCGCAGGATGCGTTCCAGGATCCGCTGCAGCCACGACGTGCCCTCCCGGCACGGGGTGCATTGGCCGCACGACTCGTGAGCGAAGAAGCGCACGATGCTCAGGGCGGCGGCGACGACGTTGGTCGTCTCGTCCATCACCACCACGGCTCCGGAGCCGAGCATCGAGCCGAGCCGGCCGGTGTCGTCGATGGTCACCGGCTCCTCGAGATGGAGGGACGGGACGAACCACGGTGCCGAGGCGCCGCCGGGGATCCACGTCTTGAGTGCACGGCCGCCCCTGATCCCGCCTCCCAGGCCGTAGATGAGGTCGCGCCATGACATCCCCATCACGATCTCGTAGTTGCCCGGCTTCTCGACGTGCCCGGACAGGGAGAACAGCCGGGTGCCCCGGGAGCCCTCCGGCCCGATGGCGTCGTAGGCGGCGCCCCCATGGATGACGATCCACGGCACGTTGGAGAGGGTCTCGACGTTGTTGACGATCGTCGGCGAGGCGTACAGCCCCTCGACCGCCGGGAAGGGGGGCTTGATCCGCGGCTCGCCGCGCTTGCCCTCGAGGCTGTTGAGCAGGGCGGTCTCCTCACCGCAGATGTAGGCGCCGGCACCGAGATGCACGGTGATCTCCACGTCGTGGCCGCTGCCGGCGACGTTGCGTCCGACGTACCCGGCGGCCCGGGCCTCGTCGACGGCGCGCTGCAGGCGCCGGGCCGGGCGGGCGTACTCTCCCCGGACGTACACGAAGGCGTGGGTCACGCCCAGGGCATACGCCGAGATGACGATCCCCTCCACCAGCTGGTGCGGGTCGCGCTCCAGCAGCTGGCGGTCCTTGAACGTGCCCGGCTCGGACTCGTCCGCGTTGACCACGAGGTAATGCGGCGTGGCCGGGGCGAGGAACCCCCACTTCACCCCCATGGGGAATCCGGCGCCGCCGCGCCCGCGAAGGTTCGAGCCTTTCACCTCGGCGGCGACGGCGGCCGGCGTCATCTGCAACGCCTTGCGCAACGCCGCATACCCGCCGGTGGCCTCGTAGCGGGCCAGCGTGTGCGAGTCCCTCGGGTGGGCCTGCATCCTGGCGAAGAGGATCGGCTCGGTCATGCGCCGCCTCCGGTGGTCCCGTACGGCTCGAAGGCCGGCACGGGGCCGACGGCCCCGACCTTCTCGGCGGGACCCCAGTCGAACGAGCGCCGCCCGCCGAACCGCTCCTGCATCTCGTCGCCCATCACGACGCGGGGGTGGGTGTCGATCAGCCACCGGCACAGCGCCCGCGCCCGAGCGGGGGTCACCCCTTCAAGGAGCTCGTAGTCGACCTGCACCGCCGGGGCGCCGCCACAGGCCCCGACGCACTCGACCGCCTCGACGGTGATCTCGCCGGTCTCCCCGGGCCTGACCCCCGACTCGTCGACCACCGCGGCGAGCAGGTCTTCGGCGCCGAGGAGATGGCACGACACCGACCGGCACACCGACACGACGTGGTCGCCCACCTCGCGCTTGTACATCGAGTAGAAGGAGGCCACCGAGTGCACCTGGGCGGGGGTCATCCCGGCGAGCATCGCCACCTGGCGCATCCCGTTGTCGGTGAGGCGGCCGTCCCGCGCCATCGCCAGGTAGAGCAGTGGCATCACCGCCGAACGGCGCTCGGGGTAGCGAGCGATGATCGCCTCCGCCCGGGCCGCGGTGTCGGCGTCCCACGTCATGACCGCCTCCGGCGCATAGCGAATTGCGCATTGCGCATTGCGACCGAGCGAAGCGAGGCTCTCATCGGTCCACGTCTCCCATCACCGGGTCCGTCGAGGCGAGCGTCGCAATCGTGTCGGCGATGAGCGAGTCGGTCAGCATCGCCGGCAATGCCTGGACGTTGGCGAACGACGGCCCGCGGACGTGCAGCCGCCACGGCTTGGCGCCGCCCGACGACACCAGGTACACA
>JAZDHM010000004.1:0-13083 GCA_043805935.1 Actinomycetota bacterium | reverse complement strand
CTCTTGCTGGCAACTGGTAACTGGTGACCGGTAACGGGACGGTGAACGCGACTCCGGGGCCGTTGCCGGCCCCGGAGCTCGTCCCTGGGAGGATCGGTCTCAGGCGTCTGAACCAGCGCCAGGACCGAAGCCTCCGAATCCGGGGCCGCCGGGCCGGCCGGGGAACGGACGGTCTGGGATCGTGCCGTTCACCAGGTCGGTGATGTGCTCGCTGGCGTTGGCGAGCAGCTCCGCCTTCTGGTCTTCGGTGATCCGGCCGTTGGCGACCGCCTCATCGAGCCGAGTCTCGGCCTGATCCACCAGCACGGCGATCAGCTCATCGGCACTCGAGCCGTTGGCCTCGGCGAAGGCAGCCAGGCTGTCGTAGTCCTGGAGCGCCGTACGCAACTCCCGCGGGGTCATGTCGAAGAAGTCGGCCACCGCCAGGATCGCTTCGAAGCGATGACCGCGCGGCCCCAACGGCAGGTCCGCAGCGAGGAGCTCGGCCACGGCATCGGCCTGAGCCTGGGTCAGCGTGCCGTCCTCCACCAACGGGCTCAGCTTGTCCACGATCCGGGTGTATGCCGGCGTGTCCTCGACGGCGACCGCCGTGCTCGTGGTCGAGTCGTCGCTCGTCTGTGCCAGGGCGATCCCCGACATGGCGAGAGCGGCGGCCACGACCAGGGTGATCCCGATCTTGAGCGTCTGTCGCATCGCACACTCCTTTCACAGGGTTTCGATTCGTTCACCCTCACCATCGGCGAGCCTTGTACGAGAACTGTGAAGCCGGATTCGCAACTCCGTGGAAACAGGATGAGAAGGAGGTAAGGAGCGCTGCCCGCAAGAGGGTTACCCGTTAAGACATGCGGCGAAAAAGCGCCCAGCCCCGTCCTAAGCCTCTACTCGTCTCGAGTCCGATCACGGCGGCGCGCTGTGTGTGAATCACCGCGCGTGGCGCAGGGCTCTGCTGACCCACTACGAGAGGTCAGGCGCTCCAATAAGGCCGCGGGTCTTTACCAGTTTCCAGTTACCCGGAAGAGACGACCGAAGGTCACCGGAGCGCCTCATGCCGACTTCGCCTTTCGCTCATCGCTCTTGGCCGTCACCCGTCACCCGTCGCCCGTCACCTGACCCGACGCCAGACGCCCGACACCCGAACCCCCCAAGAGGCGTTCCCCGTTTCCCGTTGCCAGCTTCCAGTTGCCAGCAAGACAGACGTTGACGAGGCGGTCTTGCTCATGGCTCATGGCTCATAGCTCAGCGGACAGCGGACGGCGGACAGCGGTCACCGGGTACCCTCCTCCGCGTGATCCTCTCAGACGTCTCGATCCGGGCGGCCGTCGAGATGGGACGGGTGGTCATCGACCCGTTCGACCCGGCGATGATCCAACCGTCGAGCATCGACGTGCGCGTCGATCGCTACTTCCGGGTGTTCCAGAGCCACCGCTACGCCTTCATCGACCCCAAGCAAGCGCAGCCCGATCTCACCGCCGAGGTGGAGACGGCGCCCGACGGTCCATTCATCCTGCACCCGAGCGAGTTCGTCCTCGGGTCGACGCTGGAGGTGGTGCGCCTGGCCGACGACATCGTCGCCCGGCTCGAGGGAAAGTCGAGCCTGGGGAGGCTGGGTCTGCTGATCCATTCGACGGCGGGGTTCGTCGACCCCGGCTTCGAGGGCCATCTCACCCTCGAGCTATCCAACGTGGCCAACCTCCCAATCGCCATCTACCCGGGGATGAAGATCGGACAGCTCTCCTTCTACGACCTGAGCACCCGGGCGGAGAACCCGTACGGGTCGCGTCGTGCTCACTCGAAGTACCAGGGTCAGCGGGGCCCCACCCCCAGTCGGATCCACGAAGAGTTCACCTGATGTTCCCGCAGGGTCAGGCCGGTAATCCCCAGGGATTGCTCCCCTCGGGTACCCCCTCACCGGATGCGCTCGGAGCAAGTCGCGCCGGCACACCCGCATCGCTGAGCGAGCCGGTCCCCTCGGTGATCCACAGCTGCAGCTCGGCCCGGTCGGGCACGTGGAGGGCGCCGTCACGGACGAAGTAGGCGGTGTCGACGTAGTCCAGCGCGATCGGGTCGTGGGTGGCGATCACCACCGCCGCGCCGTTGCGGGCCACCCTGCGGAGCATGTCCATCACGTAGCCGGCGGTCGTCGTGTCCAGCTCCCCGGTGGGCTCGTCGGCCAGCATGACCTTGGGGGCATGCACCAGAGCGCGGGCAAGAGCGATCCGCTGCTGCTCTCCCCCCGACATCTCCCCCGGCCGGTGCAGAGCGCGATGGGCGATGCCCACCGCCGCCATGGCGTTGCGCACCCGGGTGCGGGCGCCCTCGCCGCCGATGCCGAGGAGGCGGAGCGACACGGCCACGTTCTCCTCACCGGATAGCAGCGGAAGGAGCCCGAAGGACTGGAACACGAACCCGAGCAGCCGGCTGCGGACGTCGGCGGCCTTCCGTTCGGACAGCCGATCCACCCGCTCGCCCGCCAGCCAGACCTCGCCCTCGTCGGGCTCCAGGAGCAGCCCCATGATGTGCAGGATCGACGTCTTGCCGGAGCCGGATGGGCCGAACAGGGCGATGATCTGGCCCGGTTCGACCGTCAGCGACACGTCGGCGGCGCCTACCGCCCCGCGGGCGTACTGCTTGGAGACGTGGCGCAGCTCAAGCATCGCCGGCGTCCCGGTTGAGGAGAATGCCCTCGTCCACCACCTCGGCGAGGATGCGATCACCCAGCATCGCCTCGGCGACCAGCTCCACGGGCAGGGTCATCGATCCGTCGCGGCCCAGGTCCACCGGACGGCGGAACCTTCCACGCCGATCGACGCGAAACACCCCATCCTGCAGATGGAGGACGCGATCTGCCCGTGACGCCAGTGCCACGTCGTGGGTCACCGCCACCACCGTCAGCCCTCCCTCATTGCACAGCCGCCGCAGCAGGTCATACACCTGGAGGGACCGCTCGGTGTCCAGCTCCCCGGTCGGTTCGTCGGCGAGGAGGAGGTGGGGCCCGAGCGACAGAGCCACGCACAGCGCCAGCCGCTGCTGTTCTCCTCCGGAGAGCACGTTGACCTTGGCGAAGGTGCGGTTGCGGAGGTCGGTGACCTCGAGCAACGCCTTCGCCCGCTTACGCCGGCGGTCGCCACCCACTCCGGCGAGGAGCATGGGGAGCTCGATGTTCTGGATCGCCTTGAGGTACGGGACCAGGTTGCGGGTGTAGTCCTGCCAGAGGAACCCGACGTTGCGACGGAAGTGGGTGCGGAGGTCGGCGCCAAACGGGGAGGTGAGGTCCATGCCGGCGACCTCGACCTTGCCCGCCGATGGCTGATCCATGCCGCCCATGATCTGCAGGAGTGACGACTTGCCCGACCCGGACCGCCCGACGATCACGACGAACTCGCCCTCGTGCGCCTCGAAGTCGACGCCCTGGAGCGCAACCACTTCCAGCGCCCCCTGCTTGTGGATCTTGATGACGTTCTCGCAGCGGATCACCGGGGCACTCATCGCTCAACCTCTCTGAGCACCTCACTCAGTCGCCGGGCGGAGACGCTGCGCGTGCTCCAGAGGACCGAAACGACGAGCAGGGCGGCCACGATCCCCAGGTAGATGGCGAGCGATCCCCAAGGAATCTGCATCACCGCAGCCGGGACGATGTCGACGGCGCCTTCACCCAATTGGAGGAACGGGATCATCAGTCGCATCAGGCCGATACCGGCCGCGACACCCACCAGCCCCCCGACACCGAGCACGACCACCTGCTCGAGCGCAAACGTGCCGGCCACGCCCCGCCGCTGGAAGCCGAGCGCACGAAGCACACCCATCTCCCGATACCGGCGGCGAACGGCGACCAGGACGTACCCGGTGACCCCAGCGAGGGCGAGCACGACCCCCGCGCCGGTGCCGATGAAGAGGATCGAAACCAGGCCGACCTGGATCGGACGACTGGAGAAATCCGCCGACACCCCGTTGGCGGTCACGATCAGGTCGGGGTCTCCTGGATACTCGGCGAGCACCGCTCGTAGCGTCTCATTCGGGTCGTCGGTGGCCATCCACAGCTCCTGGGGCGTGTCGACCGACGCAGGCGTGCCTGACAGACTCCACGAGGGCTCGCCCGAGAGCCATTGGAGAAGCGTGTCGAGCCTTGTCACGATCGCACCGTCGAGTGTCGGGTTACCGGTGGTGGGGATCAGGTCGACCACCGCGACGACCCTGCCTTCCGCGACTTCCCCCTCGACTCCGAATTCGGCCGTCCCGCCGACGACCAAACCCGAAACGACCGAAGCATCGCGGTCGAGCACGAAGTCGAGGGTCCCACCGTCCCGTCGCAGATGGGGAACCGCCTGGGCCCGGCTTCTTTCGGGGAAGGTCCAAACGGTGACAGGGGCGGGCCGGTAGTACGGGCTCTCGGCTACGGCCTCCCCCGTCGGAATCGTCTCGCCCTCGGGGAGTGCGGCGTGGTACCGGTCGAAGGCGTACCGCCCATCCACTTGGTGCACCTCCAGGTTGCCGTGGGCGATGAACTCCTGCGCAATGTCCTCTGCGATCGAAACCTCGCCATCAGGCGCAACTGCCTCCCACCTGTCGACCAGAACCGACCCACTATCGAGCGCGGCTCCGGTCAGCGCGTCCCGCTCTAGCCAGAGTGCCTGAAGAACGAGCAAGCTCGACTCGTCGAAGGGACCATTGATCGCCAGGTTCCCCGCGAGCGGGATCTCCACCACCGCCCATCCCTCGTCGGTGAACGAACTCGATGCCGCGTGCAGTCGGAACCGACCCCGGTCGTCGACGAGTCTCGCCATCAGACGCACCGGATCGGCGTGCCCGTCCATTTCGATCGAGGCCCACGTGTTGGGAACCACCAGCCCCTCGACCCTCACCGCCTCGACCCCCACGGGTAGTTCAACACCCCAGTCGGCCGGTCTCCCGAGAATCTCTGGCCCGAATGCGGCACCACCCGACGCCGCTCCAAAGTCCTCGCGCCACGCCAGGACCGCAGGGAAGGTGTACGGATCGACGCCCAGCAACTCCGACCCGCGGCTGGACAGCCGGGGAGCCCCTATTCCCCTGAAGACCTGCGACGAGACGACCCCGTCAGGAACGTCGAGGTAGGCGACGCCGTCACCGGCGATGCGGGCATCGGTTCCCGCCGCGTACGCGGCGCGGTCGGCGTAGGAGGCGTCGAGGGTGCTGGCGTAGGTGAGGGCGAACGCCCCGAACCCCGTTGTCAGCCACACGAGCAGGGCGAGCCGGCCATACGGGACCGGGTTGCGGCCGAGGTGCCACCCGGGAAGGGCTGCGGTCAGGCCGCTGATCCGGGTCATCAACCAGCCGACACCCTTGAGGATCCAGGGGAGGATTCGCAGGAGGACGAGGGCGCCGGCAAACAAGAAGAGCGCAGGGGAAGCGATGCTGAAAGGGTCGAGTCCCAGGTCGGCGCCGGTGTGGACGATGCCCTGCTGGCGAAGCTCGTAGAGGATCACGACGGCGAGCACTACGAGGAAGATGTCCAGGTGATACCGCTGCCACACCGACTTGCGGGCCGGGCGGGTCGAGAGCGCCCGCAGCTCGAGCACCGACCTTCGGGCGATCGGCAAGATCGCCAGTCCCATCGACGCGAAGGTCAGGATCCCGCCGGCAATGGCGAACGGGACGATCGAGCGGCCGTGAGCGATTCCGAGCGGCTCACCGCCGGTGAGCGTCGACATCGGCGGGATCCGCCCCGTGAGCGACACCATGGCGCGAGCCACGAACGGTGCCAACACGACGGCCCCGATGGCGATCACCCCCGATTGAATCATGTGAAGCCCAGTGGTCTGCCACGCCGACGCCCCCCGCATGCGCAAAAGTGCCAACTCCCCCGACTCGCGCTCCAGGGCGAGAGCCGCCATGTAGATCAGGAAGTAGAGCGCTCCGGCCACGACCAGAGCCAGCATCGCCAAGATCGGCGCGCCGAAGACCACCTTTCTCACCCCGAAGTCCTCGACGATCCCGGGGAGCCGGGTCACCGCCCTGATCCCCTCGGCCCGGGCGAGACCAAGGGTGAATCCCTGGACCCCGCGAGCGAGGTCCTCCACGTTCTCGAGGGCCACGGCATCCCGATCGAGGTGGAGCGTGAAGGTCAGCGACGCCTGCACACCGGGGAACCCGCGGGTCGACCGCAACCATGGGTCGTCTTCGGGGTCCAGCACCGGGACCGGTTGGCCCCACGCGGTGAGCGTGGACTCGGACATCACGACGAGCATTCCCGGATCCGTCTGATCCCAGATCGCATCGGTCGGGTCGGCAGGGCGGGCGATGCCGCTGATTTCCACCAGCTCGAACTGGCTCGGCTGCGCCGTGAAACCGCGTAGGAAGGTCTGGTCCCCGACGCCGAGACCGGCAAGCCGAGCGAAGTCCTCGCCGATCACGACCCGAAGCGTCGGATACCCCCCGGCAAGTGGATCCTGACCCTCGATCAGCTCGCCGTCGATCATCTCGAGCTTCGATCCGAGGTCCGGCGTCGAGAAGAAGCGAACCTGGGTGGCCTCTCTCGGGGTGGCCGGATATGGAGGAGGCTCGTCCGAATGCAATCCCCCGGCCTCGCGCCACTCCTCGGCGATCTGTAACCAGTCGGGGAATCCTGGTGCGATGACGACGTATTCCCTGGACAGGACGCGATCGAGAGTGGTCGGGTACCACGCCACGACCGACGCAGCGGCCGCGTCCACCCCGGCCCGGCTGGTCAGCAGAAAGTCGTCGGAGAGGTTCGTCGTGTTGGCTACCGCCACCAGATCGAGGGTCTCGTCCGGGGCCTGTCGAAATGTGAAGAGCAGGTCGACGGCAGACACCGAGGCTTCGTACAGGGGGAGAACGACGAGTAGTGCCGTCACCAGCGTCGCCCCGAGGAACGATCCGAGCAGCATCAGCTTGCGCGCCCAGATGCGCCGCAGGACCAGACCTAGGTACGTGACCAAACGCACGGGACATCCTCCACCGAGGATGCGGAGCGTACCGCGGGTCCGGGGCGCCTCGGAATAACGCATACGTAAAGGCTCTTTCCGCCTCCGCTCACGACTTGTCCCAGCCCGATATACCCTCACCGCTCATGCGGATCCCTATTGCGGCGACAACCACCGGGCTCGTCCTGGGTGCCGGGCTGGCGCTCGCCGGTGTCACGCTCGCACCCGACACGGCCGCGACCATCGACAGCACCACCACCGTTGCCGCGTCCGGCGAACGTGTTGGGCCAACGTGGCACGACGAGCACGAGACGGTGGTTGGATCGAGTGTCATCGTGCTGAAGAGCCTCACGGTGGACGACGCAGAGGCGTTGCTCGTGTACGACGTGCTGACCATTGCGCCCCGGGCTGGAGGCATCGTGATCCTCGACGAGACCGGCGCCGGTCCGGGTGTGGGAGTCACTCCCGAAACCTGGGTCATAGAGACGGCCGAGGGAGAGTACGAGGCTTCGGGCAGGAACACCGACGTCCATGAAGTCCGATTCGAGGTGGACGACCAGTTCGCCCTGTCGGACGTCACCGGGATCAGACTGACTCGGTATCGGATGCGCATGCCGTACTCATACACGTTGGAGGTCCCGCCCGAGACCGGCCACGTGATCACGATCGATGACGGCTACACGATCAGCGTCGACAGCGTCATCCCGCAGACGACCTCGGTGGTCCTGCACCTCGGACTCGAGCATCCCCACGACCTATTCCTCTCTACCGATCCCGATCCCGTAAGGGTGACCGGCGTCGGACCGGAGTGGTTGAGCGCCACGCCGCGTCTTCCTTCGGGGGTGGCATTGACCCGGGAAGGCCCAGACGTCCCCGACCCGCTGCTCCTTCGGGTGTCAAGCACTTACTGGATAACGCTCGATCGACCCATCGACATGAACATTGGAGGGTTGGGCCTTGGCTGACGATCCACTTCGCGACCTGCTCTCGTCCCCACTCGAGACCACCCCTCGCCGGGGCGGAGGTGAGCAGCACCAGCCGCGACCTCCGCGGGGCGGAGGCCAGGGTCCGTGGGTTGTGGCGTCGATCATCGTGGGTGCGCTGGCATTCCTCGGCGGCTATGTGGTCGTCGGAGGAGAAGAGGCGCCACCCACCACAACCGCGGCATCGACGACGACCACCACGACGATGGTCGCGGCGCCTATCGGTCTTCTCCCGGACGGGTACACCGCACTCGGGGACCGGCTCGGGGTCAAGGTCGAACGGATTCTGGTGAGGACGGACGCCGTGTTCGTGAGCCTCTCGAGCGTCGTCCCCAACACCCTGGCTCCGGAGGAGTCGTCGGGCTTCCAGGGTGGTCTGTGGACGTTGGTGCTCGCCGACGGCAGGCGAATCGGGAGCGTCCAGGAATCCTCGGATGCCTCTGCCCCGGGCTTCTTCTCGGTGCAGTTCCCCCCCGATGGTTACTCGGCGGCGGACATCACGGGGATCGCACTGCAGGCCGTCGCGCACCGCTCCGCCGAGGACATCTCCGCGGAGATCGAGACACCCTTCACGATTCCCGCCGACGGCACCCCGATCACGGCGACGCTTGCACAGTCCACCTTCTTCCTCGACGCCGGTGTGAATCTGGTCTTCTCCGACGTCACGCTCACCGCCTCGCGGGGGGAGATGTCGTGGACCGTCGAAGGCCCGGATGAGGACGCCGGCGCGATCGTGTATCCGTATCTCGAGTTGGAGATGGAGGACGGCACGATCGAGGTCGCCGAGGTTCGGACCGACGACCCGACCTTCGGCTTCTTCTTCGCGCAATCGGTGAGCACCCGCCCGACCGTCCGAGCCGGAAGCATCCTGTATGACCCTATCGACCCCGGACCGACGGCGACCTTCCCGACGGATGTCCCTCTTCGGGCGCGCTTCTTTGCGTCCGTGTCGTGGGCGGTGTACTCCCCCGACACCGTGATGATTCCGATCGGCGAGGACGTGGTGGTGACGGAGGTCGGGTGAGGCCAGTCACCAGCTACCAGCTTCCAGCAAGAGCGCATCACGCGTCTTGCTCATGGCTCATAGCTCATGGCTCTGTCGAGGGTCGCATTGCGCATTGCGGATTACTCCCCCACCCCGGGAAGTTCCAGTTCTTCTGCTCTGTGACACGCGACCAGTGACTCCCCCACCTGGCGGAGCACTGGCCGGGTGGTGCGACACCGTTCGATCGCATGGTCGCAGCGCGGCGCGAACGGGCACCCCGGGACCAGGTCGAAGATGTCTGGCGCCTCTCCCCGGATCGGACGGAGCCGTCCCTGCACCAGCGTCGGAACCGAGCCGAGCAGCCCCGAGGTGTAGGGGTGGCGCGGCTGTCGGTAGATGGCACCGACCGCCGCCTGCTCGACGACCATCCCCGCGTACACGACCGCCACCCGATCGGCGACCGCGGCCACGATCGCCAGGTCGTGGGTGACGAGCAGCATCCCCATCCCTCGCTTGGCGCGGAGGTCATCGATCAGGTCGAGCACCGCCCGGGCGACGGTGACGTCGAGCCCCGACAACGGCTCGTCGGCGATGAGAAACCGAGGAGCGGCGAGGAGAGCCGCGGCGAGCATCATCCGCTGTGCTTGCCCGCGCGACACCTCATGGGAGAACGCCATGAAGTGGCGCCTCTTCGACAACCCGACCTCGCCGAGAGCGGCGAGCACGCGATCTTGGATTTCCACGTCGGTCAGCTCGGTGTGCTCCTCGAGCGCCTCACCCGACTGGAGGCCCATCAGGTCGAGGGGGTCCCAGGCCCCGATCGCATCCTGAAAGAGAACCCCGATGCCCATCCCCACGAGACGCCGCCAGTCGTCATCGGGGAGGTCCTGCAGCTTGACGTCTTCGAAGCGGGTCGTGCCCTCGACCACCCGCGCCCCGGGGGAGAGCAGGTCGAGCGACCCGAGCGCGATCAGGCTCTTGCCCGAGGCCGACTCCCCGATCAGGGCGAGCGTCTCGCCCGCCGCCACCTCCAGGTCGACCCCGTCGACGACGATCCGCTCCTCGGTGTCGCGCTGGATGGCGATGCGCATGCCGGAGACGGAGAAGAGGGGAGGCATGGGGAAAGCGTAGGAGTTGTGAGGCACCAGTCGTCAGTCATCAGTCATCAGTCGCCAGTCCTCAGTCATCAGTCTTCAGTCGTCAGTCCTCAGCAGGACTCAGATGTGCTGACGCGTGTCTTGCGGGTTGCGGGTTGCGGGCAGCGGGCAGTGGGAAGCGGGCGACTGGCGACGGGCGACGCTCCTAGCCTCGCCTCATGGCCGTCGCCGTCACCACCGTTCCGGGCCGCGGCACCGTCCACCTCCACCCGCTGCTCTTCGTCCATGGTCCATGGCAGGCGGCGTGGGTGTGGCGGGAGGCGTTCACCGGGTGGTTCGCCGAACGGGGATGGACCTGCCACACCTTCGACCTGCGACATCACGGAGGAACTGACGGACCGCGCTCGCTCCGCCGCACTCGGATCCGCGACTACGTGGCCGACCTGGCCGACGCGATCACGGCCCTGGGCCGTCCTCCGGTAATAGTCGCCCATTCGATGGGGGGACTCGTCGCCCAGCGCTATCTCGAGCGGGACGACCTGCCCGGATGTGTCCTGCTTGCCCCGGTGCCGATCGGTGGCGTGTGGCGCACCACGCTGCGCATCCTGGGGCGTCATCCGCTGAAGTGCGCGCAGGCCGGATTGACTCTCGACCTGGCGCCGCTCGTCGACACGCAGCACATGGCGCGCGACCTGCTGTTCGACCCCGACATCGCCACGGGCGACTTGGACCGCTACGTCGACCGGCTGCAAGGGGAGTCGTACCTGGCGTATCTCGACATGCTTTTGGTCACCAGGTTGCGGCCGCCCCTCGTGCACACCCCGGTCGGTTTCGTCACCGGCGACCGCGATCGGATCTTCAGCGTGGAGGACGTCCGCCGAACCGCCCGGGCGTATGGGGTCGAGGCGACGGTCATCGCCGGGGCCGGGCACCAGCTGATGATGGGGCCGCGTTGGGAGCAGGCGGCGCGAGCCGTCGAGTCGGTGCTGGCTGGGTTCTAGGAGTCAGCGACCAGCTACCAGCTACCAGCTACCAGCTACCAGCAAGATACGCGCCAACGGTCATCAGCAAGATCAGGTTCGACGCGATCTCGCCTTTCGCTCATCGCGGCGGGCCAATCGCTCATTGCTCCCCGCCGACCGCCGATCGCCACAGCCGCTCGATTGCCGCCGCCGACGCCTCCCACCGGTACCGCTCTTCGACGAACCGGCGGGCGTTGGCGGCGACCCCGGCAGCGCCCCGCGGGTCGGTCATCAGGCTCGCGGCCGCGGCGGCGAATTCGTCCACCCCGTCGGCGATCAGCAGGTGCTCCCCATGCACCGCTCCGACGGCGGCGGCGACCCGGGCCGTGGTCACGACGGGAGTGCCCACCGCCATCGCCTCGAGCACCTTGTTCTGGATCCCGGTCCCGGCGCGCATCGGCACGACGGCGACCGCGGCTGCGCCGACCACAGGCGCCAGGTCGTCCGGCTCGGTAATGAGTTCGACACCCGTGCCCTGGAGACGCCGCACCGTCCTGGAGGGCCGCGCCCCGGCGAGCACGAGCCGCGCTGCCGGCATCCGGTGGCGAATCCCCGGCATGATGTCCCGAGCGAGCGTGCGCGCCGCGTCCACGTTGGGGAAGTACCCGAGATTGCCGGCGAAGACCACCACGGGATCGGGCCGCGGGTGGGAGTGGAACGGGAACGTCGCCAAGTCCACGCCGTTGGGGACCACCTCGACCGCCGGTTCGCCGATGGCCGAGGCGTCGTCGGCCGTGGACACCGCGACGCCGGCGACGCGGCCGGCCAGAGACCGCTCAAAGGTACCCAGACGCCTCGCCTCGATCGCCGATGCCCATCGCCGGGGACCTCGATCGTGGTCGGAACGCCGGCCGAGGTTCATCGACAGGGCATCGACCAGGTCGAGCACCACCGGCACGCCCAGCCCGTCGATCAGGAGGCCGGTCCTCACCAGCTGGGCATGGACCACGTCGGCATCGGCGGCCAGGGCCCTCACCCGCGACCTCGCCCCGGACGATCCCACCCAGAGCGCCTGGATCGGGCGGCGGTCCCACAGGCCCCGCAGCATCCGCAACCCCGCCACGATCGGCTCGTTGGGGATGAGTTCCACGGACACCCCGAGCCGGGTGACCGCAGCGAGATCGACTGCCGACGGCATCCTCCCGATGACGCACAGCGTGATCTCGTGCCGACGGGCGAGATGGACGAGGTGGTGGTAGGCGCGCACTTGGTCGCCGCGATGAGGGGGATGAGGGAAGCGAGTCACCAGGAACAGCACACGCACAGCCCGAGGATACGGTGGAGCCGCAGCGTCGGCCCTCGGTAGCCTGATCTCATGAGCGCGTGGATCTGCTCGACCTGCGGTCACCAGTACGCCGACACACCGGTACCGCCCACGGCCTGCCGGATCTGCACCGATCCCCGACAGTGGGTGCGATGGGAAGGCCAGACCTGGACGACCGTGCAGGAGATCGCTGCCGAAGGTCACTCGGTGGAAGTCCGCGAGGTGGAACCCGACCTCATCGGGTTGGGGATCGCCCCGAGCCGCTTCATCGGACAACGGGCCCTGGTCGTGCGCACCCCTGCCGGCAACGTGATGTGGGACTGCATCGGCCTCATCGACGACGCGGCAGTGGAGGCCGTCGCCGCCATCGGTGGGCTGGCGGCCATCTCCGCGTCTCACCCGCACTTCTACGGAGCGATGGTGGAATGGGCCCATGCCTTCGACGCAGGCATCCACCTGCCAGAGGCGGATCGGGAGTGGGTGATGCGCCCCGACCCGGCGATCGAGTTCTACGGGGATTCGGTTCGGCCGGTGGCGGGAGTGTACCTGGTGCGATGCGGCGGGCACTTCCCGGGGAGTGCCGTGCTCCACTGGCCTGCCGGAGCCGCCGGCAGCGGCGTGTTGCTCACCGGTGACACGTTCACCGTCGTGCGTGACCGAGCGTGGGTCTCGGTCATGTGGTCCTACCCCAACCTCATCCCGCTCGACGTCGCCACGGTGCGCCGGGTCGGAGCCGCCGTTGCCGGCCTTTGCTTCGATCGGCTCTACGGGGGTTGGTGGGACGCGATCATCGACCACGACGCCGGCGGGGC
>JAZDHM010000003.1:0-8520 GCA_043805935.1 Actinomycetota bacterium | reverse complement strand
GGCATCGGCTTCCTGGGAGCCGGGGCCATCTTCCGTCACGGGTTCACGGTGCGCGGCCTGACCACCGCGGCCGGGCTGTGGACGGTGGCCGCGGTCGGCATGGCGGCGGGAATCGGCGAGTGGGCGGTGGCGCTGGTCGCCACGGGTGTGGCCGTTGTCGTGCTCTATGTGGTCGGGGTGGTGCAGTGGCTGCTGCGAGGCCGCCGCGGCGAAGCGACGACGGTACTCGCCATGCGGATGAGCGACCCCTCCCTCATCGAGGACGCGGTGCGGGAGGCGGGTGCGCTGGTAGGCCCGCACGGGGAGGTGGAGATCCATGAGATCGCCCTCGACAAGGCGGTGGTGCAGCTGACCGTCGACCCGGCTGCGGCCGACTCGGTGATGGTGAAGCTGCGGGGGATGCCCGGCGTGGAGAAGGTGACACGAGTCGATGGGTAGGCAGTTGCCAGTTACCAGTCACCAGTTACCAGCAAGTCAGAGGCCTCGCTGCGCTCGGCGGCTGCCAGCTACCAGCTTCCAGCAAGACGGGTAACGGGTAACGGGCAACGGGTAACCTCTTTTCCGCCATGCCGCGTCGCATCCTCATCGCCAAACCGGGTCTCGACGGGCACGACCGGGGGGCAAAGGTCATCGCCCGGGCGCTGCGGGACGCCGGGTGCGAGATCGTGTATTCGGGCCTGCACCAGACGCCCGAGCAGATCGTCGAGACCGCCATACAAGAGGATGTTGGCGGGATCGGCCTTTCCGTCCTGTCGGGTGCGCACATGACCCTGTTCCCCCGGGTCGTCGAGCTACTTCGCGAACGGGACGCCGCCGACATCGTCGTCTTCGGCGGTGGAATCATCCCCGCCGCCGACATCATCGCTCTGAAGGGAAAGGGGCTGGCGGAGATCTTCACGCCGGGTACCCCTCTGGCCGTGGTCGTGGACTGGGTCAACGAGCACATCGCAGAGCGATGAGGGTCCCTGTCACCCGTTTCCCGTTTCCCGTTTCCCGTTCCCTGCTGGTGGCTGGTAGCTGGCGGCTGCCGGCCTCGCATCGCGAGGCCGGCTGATGGATCTCTTCGAGTTCCAGGGCAAGTCGCTCCTCGCCCGGGTCGGGGTGCCGGTGCCCGAAGGGAGAGTGGCCAGGAGCCCCGGCGAGGCGAGGCAGGCCGCCGTCGAACTCGGCGGGAGAGTCGTCGTCAAGGCGCAGGTCCAGGTAGGGGGGCGTGGCAAGGCGGGCGGGATCAAGGTGGCGGATGGGCCGGACCAGGCCGAGGCCAGGGCGTCGGAGATCCTAGGGATGGACATCAGGGGCCATCGGGTGGCAGTCCTCTGGGTGGAGCGGGCGTCCGCTGTGGCTGCCGAGTGGTACGTCTCGTTCACCCTCGATCGGGCCGCTCGCCAGCATCTCGCCATGGTGTCGGCGGTGGGTGGCGTGGACATCGAGGCGGTGGCAGTCGAGACGCCGGAGAAGGTCATCCGGATGCATGTCGATCCAGTGCTCGGGCTCACCAACTGGCAGGCCTCCGAGCTCGTGTATCGGGCGGGCCTCGACCGCGGGACCGCACGCCGCTCCGCGGCGGTGCTCCGGACGCTGTACGAGGCCTTCGTGACCCTCGACTGCGACCTCGTCGAGGTCAACCCGCTCATCCTCACTGCCGGCGGGGAGGTGATCGCCCTCGACGCCAAGGTGACCCTCGACTCCAACGCCTTCTTCCGGCACCCCGATTTCGAGGCGTTCCGTGCGGATTTCACACCGGATCCGATCGAGGAGATGGCACGACAACGGGGCCTGAACTTCATCAAGCTCGACGGCTCGGTGGGCATCGTCGGCAACGGGGCAGGACTCGTCATGTCGACCCTGGACGTGGTCTCCCTCGTCGGCGGCAGGGCATCCAACTTCCTCGACGTCGGGGGCGGTGCCGATGCCGAGACGATCACCGGCGCCCTGGCCGTGCTGATCCGCGATCCCTCCGTACGGTCGGTCCTGATCAACATCTTCGGCGGCATCACCCGATGCGACCTTGTAGCCCAGGGGATCGTCACGGCCCTCGGCAACCTCGATCTGCCCTGGCCGCTCGTCGTGCGCCTCGACGGGACCAACGCCCCCGAGGGACGGGCGATCCTCGCCGGGGCCGCCTCGGATCGAGTGATCCTGGCGGCGACGATGCGCGAAGGCGCCGAAAAGGCGGTAGCCATGGCGGGAGGCTCGAAGTGAGGTCGCCCGTCGCCCGTCACCCGTTGCCCGTTCCTGGTCGCAAGGCGCATGGCGCAGTGCGGCCGAGTGCAGCGAGGCCTACCTGATGGCCATCTACGTCGACCGGTCGACCCGCCTCCTCGTGCAGGGGCTCACCGGCGCCCAGGGCCGGTTCCATGGATTCCGCAACAAGGCCTACGGCACCAACCTGGTGGCCGGGGTCACGCCCGGCAAGGGTGGCACCACTCTCGAGGGCGTTCCGATCTTCGACAGCGTTGCCGAGGCGGTCGAGGCGACCGGCGCCAACACGTCGATGGTGCTCGTCCCGGCCGCCGCTGCCCCCGACGGGATCCTCGAGGCTGCGGCCTGTCCGGGGATCGACCTGATCGTGGCGATCACCGAGGGCATCCCGGCACAGGATGAGGCGAGGGTGTTCAACTACGTCACCCAGACCTCGCGAACCGTCCTCATCGGCCCCAATTGCCCCGGAGTGATCTCTCCGGGGAAGGCGAACGTGGGGATCACCCCGCACGAGATCACCCTCCCGGGCAGCGTCGGTGTCGTGAGCCGGTCGGGGACCTTGACCTATCAGGCGATCCACGAGCTGACCACCCGCGGCATCGGCCAGTCGACGTGCATCGGCATCGGCGGCGACCCGGTCCCGGGGACCTCGTTCGTCGACGTCTTGGAGCGATTCGAGGCGGACGACGAGACCGTGGCGGTGGTGATGATCGGCGAGATCGGTGGGAGCGCCGAGGAGCAGGCGGCCGTCTTCATCGCCGACCACGTCACCAAACCGATCATCGGCTACATCGCCGGGTTCACCGCACCACCCGGCCGGAAGATGGGCCATGCCGGTGCGATCATCTCCGGTTCCAGCGGCACGGCCGCCGCCAAGCAGGCCGCCCTCGAGGCGGCCGGCGTGCGGGTCGTGGACGACCCGATACTCATCGGGGAGGCGGTCGCCGCCCTCCTGTGAGTTGGACCGCGGCCCGCCATCCGCTGACCGTCAGATGACGCGCGGCGAGCGTCTTGCTGGCAGCTGGAAGCTGGAAGCTGATTGGCCGATAGCCGGTAGTCGGCGACGCGGTAACGTCCGAGGGCCATGCCCCCCTCGCCCTGGCCCACCGCCGGTCCGTTGATCATCGGCATCGGCGGCGGATCCGGGTCCGGGAAGACCACGATCGCCGAGTCCATCGTCGACGCCATCGGGCCGGACTCTGTGGCCCTCATCCAGCACGACGCCTACTACCGCGATCAGACCCACCTGCCACGGCAGGAGCGAGCAAAGGTCAACTACGATCATCCCGACTCCCTCGAGACCGACCTGCTCGTCGCCCATCTCCGCGAACTCCTGGCCGGGCGGGCCATCGACCGCCCCGTCTACGACTTCACCGTCGACAATCGCTCTCCGGAGACAGTGCGGGTTGAGCCATGTCCGGCGGTCATCGTCGAGGGGATCCTGGTGCTCTACGAGCCGTCCCTGCGCGAGCTCATGGACCTCAAGGTCTACGTCGACACCGACGCCGACCTGCGGCTCGTCCGCCGGTGGGACAGGGACATCACCGAGCGCGGGCGCAGCTTCGAGGGGGTGCGCGATCAGTACCTCCGTACGGTGAGGCCGATGCACCTGCAGTTCGTCGAGCCGTCGAAGCGCTATGCCGACATCGTCATCCCCGAGGGATACAACCTCGGAGCCGTCGGCACGGTGATCTCGATGATCAGAGACGTTTTGCGCCGATAGTGCTCGGACCGCACCGTTGGTTGAGGTCGCAATGCGCAATGCGCAATGCGACGGACGGGCGCCACGCTCTGGTGGGTAGCGGGCAGCGGGCGGCGGGCAGCGGGCAGCGGGTGACGGGTGACGGGTAGCCTCTCCTCATGCCCGCCCGCATCCTTTCCGGTACTGAGGCGGCGGCCGTATGGCGGGCGGAGACGGCCGGACGGGTGGGGGCACTCGCCGCAGCGGGCAAGCGGGTGGGCCTGGCGACGGTGCTCGTCGGCGACGACCCGGCCTCCGACGTGTACGTGCGAGGCAAGCACGCCGCCGCCGAGGCAGCGGGCATACAGTCGTTCGATCACAGGCTGGGTTCGTCGGCGACCCAGGCTGAGGTCAATGCGGTGGTCGACCGACTCAACGCCGATCCCGAGGTCGATGGGTTCATCGTCCAGCTTCCGTTGCCCGAGGGTTTCGATCCGGGCCCCGTGGTCGAGCGGATCGATCCCCGCAAGGACGCCGACGGCCTGCACCCGTTCAACCTGGGGAGGATCACTCTGGACGCTCCCGCCCCCCGCCCCGCCACCCCGAGCGGCATCCTGCGGCTGCTCGATCATCATGAGATCGAGGTACGTGGACGGTCGGTGGTGATCGTGGGGCGCTCGTCTTTGGTGGGGCGCCCGTTGTCGATCATGATGAGTGGCCGGGAGCGCAACGCCACGGTCACCGTGGCTCACACCGGTACCCGGGACCTCGCTTCGGTCACCCGCGGCGCTGAAATCCTCGTGGTGGCCGCAGGACGGCCCGGCATGATCGGCCGGGAGCACGTTTCGCCGGGGGCGGTGGTGATCGACGTGGGCACCACCCGGGTCGACGGCCGGCTGCGGGGTGACGTCCGCTTCGACGAGGTCGCGGAGATCGCCGGGGCGATCAGCCCGGTGCCCGGCGGAGTCGGCCCGATGACGATCGCCGGCCTGTTGGCGAACACGGTATGGCTGGCAGGCGGCTGAAGCCGCCGCCACCCGACGCCCGTCGCCCGTCAGCAAGTCCTCGGTCGGTTCGGTTGCCAATCGACCCGACGGGAGGGCGATAATCGACCCACTCGCTATCTCAGGAGTCCAATGCCTTCGCCGATCACCATGGGCCCCGGTGGCCTCCGCGTCCCCGACGAGCCGATCATCCCGTTCATCGTCGGAGACGGGACCGGGCCCGACATCTGGGCGGCATCGGTCCGGGTGTTCGACGCCGCGGTGGCCAAGGCGTACCGCGGGTCCCGGCGCCTGGGGTGGACCGAGGCGCTCGCCGGGCAGAAGGCGTTCGACCAGACCGGGGACTGGCTTCCGCAGAGCACCATCGACGCCTTCGCCACTCATCTGGTGGGGATCAAGGGGCCGTTGACGACGCCGGTGGGCGGCGGGATCCGCAGCCTCAACGTGGCCATCCGCCAGATCCTCGACCTGTACGCCTGCGTCCGCCCGGTGCGGTGGTATGCGGGCGTCCCCTCACCGGTGCTCCATCCCGAGAAGGTCGACATGGTGATCTTCCGGGAGAACACCGAGGACGTCTATGCCGGCATTGAGGTTGCCGCCGGCACCCCGGAAGCTGCTCGCCTCCTCGCCTTCCTCCACGCTGAGATGGGGTGGGACATCCGCCCCGACAGCGGGATCGGCATCAAACCGATCTCGGAGACGGGGTCCAAGCGGCTGGTACGCGCTGCCCTCCGGTACGCGCTCGACAACGGACGCCGCTCGGTGACCCTGGTCCACAAGGGCAACATCATGAAGTTCACCGAGGGGGCGTTCCGCGAGTGGGGCTACGAGGTTGCCCGCGACGAGTTCGGCGACCGGGTGGTCTCATGGGAGGACTGCGGGGGCAAGCCCGGCGATCGGATGCTGGTCAAGGACGTGATCGCCGACGCCTTCCTCCAGCAGGTCATGACCCGGGCGGACGAGTACGACGTGATCGCCACCATGAACCTCAACGGCGATTACATCTCCGACGCCCTCGCCGCCCAGGTGGGCGGCATCGGCATCGCCCCCGGCGGGAACATCAACTACGACACCGGCCACGCCGTGTTCGAGGCCACCCACGGGACCGCTCCGAAGTACGCCGGCCAGGACAAGGTGAACCCGGGATCCTTGATCCTCTCCGGGGTGCTCATGCTTCGGTACCTCGGGTGGGGCGAGGCCGCCGACCTCATCGAGCGGGGGCTGGAGGCGGCGATCGGGGACCGTGTGGTGACCTACGACTTCGCCCGCCTGATGGACGGTGCTACCGAGGTGCCGACGAGCGGGTTCGCCGACGCGGTGATCGCGAGGATGTGACGCTTCTGGCGCATTGCGCATTGCGCATTGCGCATTGCGCATTGCGTATAGCCAATCGCCCCAGATTCGCCACGCGACAACACCGGTACCCTCAGAACCTGAGCGTTCAAGGAGAGCGATCCAATGACCAAAGTGACCGTCGTCGGGGCCGGAAGGTACGGGTCCACCACCGTGCAGCGCCTCGCCGCCACCGACCTCTGCGACCAGATCGTCATGACCGACATCGTCGAAGGGCTTCCCCAGGGCCTCGCCCTCGACATGAACCAGTCGCGTCCCCTCGAGCGATACCGGACCGAGGTCATCGGCACCAACGACTACGCCGACACCGCCGGCAGCGACGTCGTCGTGATCACGGCAGGGCTGCCCCGCAAGCCGGGGATGAGCCGGATGGACCTGCTCGGGGTGAACGCCAAGATCATCAAGGGGGTCACCGAGCAGGTGGCGGCGGTGTCGCCGAATGCCGTGATGGTGGTGGTCACCAACCCCCTCGACCACATGACCACGCTGGCCGCCGACGTCAGCGGCTTTCCTCGCAGCCGGGTGATGGGCCAGGCGGGCAATCTCGACAGCGCCCGGTTCGCGGCCTTCATCGCCGAGCGTGCCGGTGTCGACATACTCGCCGTCGAGGCGCTCACGCTGGGAAGCCACGGGGAGACGATGGTCCCCGTCCCCTCGCAGTGCCGGGTGGACGGCAAGCCCCTCACCAAGGTCCTCGACGCCGCCACCATCGACGAGCTGGTCGCCCGCACCCGGGACGGAGGCGCCGAGATCGTGGCGCTGCTCAAGACCGGCTCGGCCTACTACGCCCCCTCATCGGCGGCGGCGAAGATGGTCAAGGCCATCCTGGGCAATACGGGCGACGTCATGCCAGTGTGCGCCTGGACCACGGGCCAGTTCGGCGTCTCCGACGTCTACCTCGGGGTCCCGGCCCGCATCGGAGCCGGTGGGGTCACCGAGATCGTCGAGCTGCCTCTCACGCCCGATGAGCTCACGGCGATTCGGGCGGCAGCCGCTTCCGTCAAGGAGAAGGTCGCCGAGCTCAAGGACCTCAAGTTCGGGTAGCGGCGGAAGCGAACTGCTGTCGACGATTCTTGCGGGCAGCAGGCAGCGGGCAGCCGGCGCCTCGCCTACGCGACGGTCTCCGCGAGCTGGTGCTGGGACTCCCGGGCGGCCTCCTGCTGATGCCGCGCCCGGTCCTTGGCGGCAATCAGGTCGCGCCGCTTGGCCCAGAGGCTCACGGTTCCGGCGAAGGCGAGTATGCCCCCGAACCAGCACAGCAGGATACCGGAGGTGATCTGCGCATCGCCGATCTCGGCACTGACGCCGAAACGGGCGAACTGCTCGTGGACCAGGTCCCAGCGCAGCGAGGCGCCCATCGTGATGGTCATGATCCACAGGGCGGCCACGCCGTTGATCAACATCCGCCAGACCGCCAGGCGCTCAGGCGGCCGGGTGATGGCCAGCGCTCCGATGAAGCCGAACACCAGGGCGAAGACCACCCACGCCGGCGCCGCCCGCGACCCGAACACGGGTCCTAGCACGGCCAACATCAAGACCAGCAGGGTGCCGATCCACAGCGCCAGTCTGATTCCGGTGCGCACCACACCTTTGATCGAGTCGGGAAGGGCGTACCGTGCTACGACAACGTTGACCACCACGGTCACGAGCAGGGCCACGAGCGCCACCCCCATGCCGCCCAGCACGATGTCCTTGGCGTTGGCGATCACCGCTGCCACCACGGGGATGAGGGTGGAGATGGCGATGACGGCGATGCTGTGGGCGGGGGTTTCCTTGATCTTCATGGTGACCATCAGCGTGGCCACGATGGCCAGCCACACCGCGGCGGCCAGGATGACCCGGCCCTGGGTGGTCTGATAGCCCCGGATCGACCAGGGCTCGATGACGAAGCGGTAGTCAGGCTTGAGTCGAACGTACTCCCAGAGCACCGATTGGGCCATGACGGCCAGGCCGATCATGGTCAGGACGTAGGGACGGTTCTTGTACAGCGTGGACACGAGCCTCCCACAGAGCGCGGCGACACTCTACACGGCTCGCACCCGGGCCGCCCCCTGGCCGGAAAAAGCCCATGCCGCCTGGCTTTCGGCGCGATAAGGTGGTGTCTCGTCGTCCCCCAGGGCTAGAGTCACATGACTGTGATTCCCTCTCGAAGGAGGAGCGGAAAGTGAACAAGAAGGAGCTCGGAGACGCCGTAGGCGTGTCATTCGGCGGCTCGAAGGCGATGGGATCGGCTGCGGTCGACGCCGTCATTGGAGCGATCACCGCCGCACTCGCCAAGGG
>JAZDHM010000002.1:0-3408 GCA_043805935.1 Actinomycetota bacterium | reverse complement strand
GCGGGGGCGGTGTGCAGGCAATACCCGTCCGGCTCGAACACCTCTACGCGATACTCCCGCACGTCGATCTCTCGATTCAGCTCGGGATGGACGATGGGGATGTGATACCCCTCGAGGTAGTTGTCGGCATAGGTCTTCCAGTTGCACACCAGGGTCCTGGTCTGCTCGTGGGTGAACCGGAATTCCTCCATGGGAAACTCGGCGCACTGGTCCGGGAACGAACCGAGTGCCGTCGCCAGCGGGGGGGCATCGGCGTCGAGGCACACCCACACCAGGTTGCGCCAGCGCTGCACCCGAATCGCCGCCAGCCCCAGGGCGTCCGCATCGATGGCGGGGATGTCACCGAAATCCCGGGCGTTGCGGAGCGATCCGTCCCAGTTGTAAGCCCAGCCGTGGTAGCGACATACGAGGTTTCCGCAGCTCCCGGCGCCGTCCCACAGGATGGGTCCGCCGCGATGGGCGCAGACGTTGTGGAACCCGTGCAGGCTCCCGTCGGGGGCGACTACCACGAACAGCGGCCATCCGGCGACCACGTCGGCGACGTAGCGACCGGGACGGTCCAGGCGGTCGGCGGGGGCGAGCACCAGCCATTCCCGCGCCCAGACGGCGGCGCGCTCGCGTTGGTAGACGGCGGGATCGCCATACCAGCGTGGGTCGAGGGCGGTGGTCGCCGTGGGCACGCTGCGATCGTATCCGCCGCGGTCAGAGCTGGCGCGAACGGGTCGCCGATCCCAATCCCGGGGCGAGCCTATTCACGCAGGTTCTCAGCCAAGGAGGTCGAGCGCCCGGCGGTAGTGGGCGAGTCCCTCCATGCGACGGATGAATCCCTCGGAGCGCCCGAACCGCTCGGCGATGGTGCCGTGGTCGACCCCGTCACCGCGCAGCGCCAGCACCAGCCGCTCCCGAGCCCTCGCCGCCAGCCGCGGAGGGGGACCGGACCGGGGGATGGCGGTCCACCCGATGATCCGATCCACGTGCTCGGGACTGCGGCGGAGGCGCCGTGCGATCTGCTCGCTGGACTCACCGGCATCGCGCAACGCGAGGACGCGCCGCTCGACCGGACGGAGATGGTCGTGCATCAGCCCCTCCTCTCGAAACGTGCCCCATCCAAGGTAGCGGGATTCGCCCGGCAACGGAGGGGAGGAATACCGCCGTCGACGGCGTGTTTCACCAGCATGCCGATAACCCGTCTCAACCATGCCGTGCTCTACGTCACGGACCTGGGACGCAGCGTCGGGTTCTACGAGCGGGTACTCGGCTTCCGCAACCTGGGTGGCCCACCCGGCGCCGCCTTTCTCCAGGCCGCCGGCTCCACCAACGACCACGACCTCGCGTTGTTCTCGATCGGGTCGCAGGCCGGCCCGTCCACCGCCGGGCGCAGCACCGTGGGGCTGTACCACCTGGCGTGGGAGGTCGACACGCTCGACGAGCTAGAGCGCATCCAACTCGTGCTGTCCGATGATGGCGCCCTGGTGGGTGCCACCGACCACGGGACCACCAAGGCGCTCTACGGGCGCGATCCCGACGGCATCGACTTCGAGGTCTGCTGGCTGGTTCCGGCGAGCCTTGTCGACGACGAGACCCGCAACGCCAAGGCGCGACTGCGCCGGCTCGACCTGGCTGGGGAGAAGGCCCGCTACGGCGGACACACCCGAGGCGGCGTCGGGGTCTCCACTCCCGTCTGACGACGTCCGCCGTCAGCGCTTGCGCGACAGCCTTCGCTCCTGCTCGGAGAGATGGCGCTTGCGGATCCGCACTGAGTGCGGGGTCACCTCGACCAGTTCGTCTTCGGCGATCCACTCGAGGGCCGTCTCCAGGGTCGCCCGGCGCGGAGGCGTCAGCCGCACCTGCTCGTCGTGGTCGTGGGTGCGGATGTTGGTCAGTTCCTTCGTCCGGGTGGGGTTGACCACCATCTCGTCGGGCCGGGAGCACTCGCCGACGACCATTCCGTCGTAGACGTCCTCGCCGAGCCCGATGAACAGTGTGCCGCGCAGCTGGAGGTTGTCCAGGGCGAACCCGGTGGAGAGACCCTGGCGGTCGGCGATCATCGCTCCGCCGACCCGCCCGGGAATGTCACCCGCCCACGGCTCCCATCCATCGTGATGCTGATGGATGATGGCGGTGCCGCGGGTCGTGGTGAGCAGGGCGTTCCTCAGGCCGATCAGGCCGCGCGCCGGCGCCACCACGGTGACAATGGTCCGCCCGGCATCTCCGGGGCGCAGGTCGGTGACCTTCCCCTTGCGGGGGGCGATCGCCTGGGTGACCGTGCCGACGTATTCGGCCGGGACGTCGATCACCGCCCGCTCCATCGGCTCGTGCGGCCGGCCTTCGATCTGGCGGATGATCACTTCGGGGCGGCTCACCTGCAGCTCGAATCCCTCGCGGCGCATCGACTCGATCAGCACTGCCAGCTGCAGCTCGCCCCGACCGGCGACCTCGATGACGTCCGGCGAGCTGGTCGGCCCGATCCGGATCGACACGTTTCCCCGAACCTCGCGTTCCAGCCGGTCGCGTATCTGGCGCGACGTGAGCAGCGTCCCCTCCCGGCCGGCGAGGGGCGAGGTGTTCACCCCAAAGGTCATCCTCAGCACCGGCTCGTCCACCTCCAGGCGGGGCAGGGGCTGCGGGTCGTCGGGGTCGGCGAGCGTGTCGCCGATCTCCACCTCGGGGAATCCGGCGACGACGAACAGGTCACCGGCCACCCGGTCCTCGACCTCGATGCGGGCGAGCCCGGCGAAGCCGAGCAGCTGCGTCAGGCGCCGCCGGATCGGCGGTTCCTCGGTGTTGGCGTGGCAGAGCGCCACTCGTCCGTCGGCGCGCAGCGTCCCCTGAGCGACCCGCCCGATCGCCAGCCGACCCAGGTAGTCCGACGCGTCGAGATTGGTCACCAGCGCCTGGAGCGGGGCCGCCGGATCGCCTCCCGGGCCGGGGATCGTGGTCACGATGGCATCGAGCAGTGCGGTGAGGTCGGCCTTCGGCCCCGGTACACCGACCCCGACCATGGCGCGGCCCTGGCGGGCGTCCGTGGAGATGATGGGGAACTCGATATGCCGTTCACCGGCGTCGAGGTCGAAGAACAGCTGGTACACCTCGTCGACCACTTGGTCGGGCCGGGCGTCGGGCCGATCCACCTTGTTGAGCACCACGACCGCCGGCAGGTCGCGTGCCAGCGCCTTGGACAGCACGTAACGCGTCTGGGGCATCGGTCCGTCCGCGGCATCGACCAGGAGCAGGATCCCGTCGACGAGGGCGAGTGCCCGCTCGACCTCCCCCCCGAAGTCGGCGTGGCCGGGGGTGTCGACCAGATTGATGCGCACACCCTTCCACTCCACCGACGCCGCCTTGGCGATGATGGTGATGCCCCGCTCCCGTTCCTGGTCGTTGGAGTCCATCACCCGTTCGACCACG
>JAZDHM010000001.1:0-3266 GCA_043805935.1 Actinomycetota bacterium | reverse complement strand
ACGTGGACCATCTCGACGTCGATCGACCGCTTTACGCCGACCACAACACGATGAAGGAACTGGTCGAGTCCGGCGAGATCCTGGAGGCGGTGGAAGAGGCCGTCGGAAGCCTGGGCTAGTTCCGGCGGAACTCCGATCGGCCGGGGCCAGGCCGGGGGAGGTGGCGCTGGCACCTGTGGCAATTGGCTGCCCCGCTGGCTGGGATTCTCCTGATCGTGCCGGAGGTGGCAGCGATCGCCGGGTTTGTCATCGTCAGCAACCTGATCAGCGACTACGGATACCAGCACCAGATCCACTCCACTACACCGCGGTGGTATTGGCTCCGCTGGCGCTCGGCATTGGGAGCGGGAGCGATCGGCCTTCGTGCTGTTCGCCTCAAGCGAGTACTGGCAGGTGTGGAAACACCGCTGACGCGCCTCTGCTGAGGCGTGGAGGCATCAGGCCGACTTCCATACCCGGTACGTGGGAGGCCATTCGCCGCGGAACCGGTACTTGGCATGCATGGCGGACCGAAGGTCGATCCGGAACAGCGCATGGTCGTCGGGCACCTGCTCCAGGTGGTAGTCGCCGACCGCGGCGGCCCGAACCGCCTCGTCGCGGACCATCTGGGCGACGCCGGTGATGTGGAATTCGTCGTCGACGTCCTCGGGGGAGAAGGTGTGAATCGCCACCCGACCGTCTCGGATCAGGTCGACGTACTTGGGCGTCCCGGTGACGATGAACATGACCAGATCGTCACCGCTGAGAAACGGGCAGATCGGGTGGACGCGGGGGGCCCCGTCGGCACGCACCGTCGCCAAGTAACCGAGTCCGGGACCGTACTGATACAGGAGCTGGCGACCGGCCTTGGCGAACTCGGGTTGCTCGGCGGCGAACCGGCTCCAGGTGGCCATGAGCGATTCTTGTCCGAGGCCGCCCGCCCACGCAGGAGCCCCCGTGCCGAGATGACCCGCCCAACGGGCAGGTGGGGAACGCCTCGGCATCGGAGAGCCGGGCGGTCGGCGCCGAGACACGACCGGGGCACAGGCCACCGGCACCGCTAAGGTCAACGGGGTCGGATCGATCTTCACCATTCTGAGGGGGTTCCTGTGACGACCCAGCATGACCTGGAACTCGTCGCCGCCGTCGAGCCGACCGTCGAGCGGCTCATGGCTGAGCACCGGGAGCGCCGCGAGCACTGGTATGCCCACGAGTACGTCCCCTGGGAACAGGGCCGTTCGTACGTCGCCGAGCCTTGGGACGAGAGCCAGGCGACCCTGGCACCCGAGGTACGTACCTCCCTGGTGCTGAATCTGCTCACCGAGGACAACCTGCCCTACTACCACGCCGAGATCTCCGGGCACTTTCCCGAGGATTCGGCTCTTCAGCGGTGGACGCATCTGTGGACCGCCGAGGAGGCGCAGCACTCGATCGCCCTGCGGTCGTACCTGCTCACTTCACGCAACTGCGATCCGCGCGGCCTGGAGGACGACCGTCTCGCGACGATGGAGCACGGCTACAACACGGGGCGCGAAACCCTGTCCGATCTGTTCGTGTACACGTCGGCTCAGGAGCTGGCGACCCGAGTGAGCCACCGAAACGCCGGGGTGCTGGCCGATGACGAGGTGGCTTACCGGATCATGGCCCGCATCGCCGCCGACGAGAACCATCACTACCTGTTCTACCGGGGTGTCGCCTCCGCCCTGATCGAGCAGGAGCCCTCGACCATGATCGAGTCGATCCATCGGGTGTTCACGAGTTTCGCGATGCCGGGGACCTCGATTCCCGGGTTCGTGCGGCGCGCCGTCGAGATGGCGAAGGCCGGCGTCTACAACCTCCGCATCCACCATGACCGGGTGCTGCTGCCCCTCATCCGTGACTGGGGAGTCGAGCAGCTCACCGGGCTCAGCTCACGGGCGAAGGAACTGCAGCAGAAGATCATGGAGCTGCCCGCCCAGGTCTTGCGCAAGGCGGAAGTGTTCGAGCGCCGGATGGGGACGGCGACGGCCTGAGGCGTCAGCCTCGATAGGTGGCCACCCAAGCGCTGATCGCCGAGAAGTGGATGGCGGCGGCGGCGATCACGAGCACGTGAAACGCCTCGTGGTACGAGAACACCCTGGGCCACAGGCGTGGCCTCCCCGTGACGAGAAACACCATGCCGACGGTGTAGAGCACCCCGCCGAGGCCGATCATCATCAGCGCGGTCCACGGGAGCCGGTCGGCGAGCGGCCAGAGGAGGAAGAGCGCCAGCCAGCCCTGGGTGGTGGAGAGCGCCACCGAGATCCAGTGCCTGGGCTCCTTGGTGAGAACCTTGTGGAGCGCGCCGCTTGCGACGATGCCCCACTGCACGCTCAGGGTTGCCCACCGCACCCATCCATCGAGGACGATCGCCGCGATCGGGGTGAAGGTCCCGGCCACCAGCACGTGGATCATCGCATGGTCGAGGCGCTGCATCCGTTTCTTCCACACGGTGCCCCACGGGATCGAGTGATAGAGCGTGCTGGTGGTGAACATCGCCACCAGGCTCAGGCCGAAGATGAACAGCGAGAGCCGCCGCCACGTCCCGCCCTGGCTGAGGGTCAGCAGCAGGACCGCCCCGATCAGGGAGACCATCGCCGCCGAACCATCCAGGAAGCCCCGGACGGGATGGGTCATCCTGCCGAGGCGGATTCGTTCGTGGGCTTCCACGTCGGGCACGGTAGCGGCGGGCCCCGGCTACCGGGCGGACTGCCGCTGGGGCGGGGGATCGGCGGTTCACCCGCCGATGTAGGACATCTCGACCTTCTCCCAGCCGGCGGTCGCTGCCGAGCGAATCTCCGAGTACCGGTCGACGCGCCGGCCCCATAGGGAGGAGATCGCCTCGGTGATGGCGTCGTCGTCGGCACCATCACGCAGCATTGCCCGCAGATCGTGCAGCGGCCGGCCAAGGGTGTCGCGCGGAGTCATGACCGGGGAGTATGGCGTATTCGCGATTCGCAATTCGCGATTCGCAATGTGCAATGCGCCAGAGAAAACCGGTTTGGCGGGTGGCGAGAGGCGAAACCGGTCCGAGGTCTGTGGCGGACGCCGAACATCGGTAGCGGAAAGCGGGTAGCGGAAAGCGGGCTTACTCGCCGATGTAACGGAGCCGCGACACGAACGCCCCATCGGCATCGAGGAGGATCGCGGTGTCACCGTCGTTGTTCCATACCGGCCCGTCGGCGCACCAGAACAACTCGACCGTGGTGTCGTCCCCGCATCCCGACCGGATGGTCACAAATGCCCCGGGGTCGATGGCGAAGCCCGCT